>JALSKY010000026.1 GCA_026988585.1 Deltaproteobacteria bacterium | reverse complement strand
CCTCGCCGGTTATGGCGAATACGGGAATCTGATCATTCACCACCAGGGATGCTGCCACATCATCCTGGGTGCTGAGAGGGTTGGATGCGCATAGATATACCTCAGCACCTCCAGCCTTGAGTGTCTGCATAAGTGCCGCTGTTTCAGTGGTTACATGGAGACATGCCCCAAGCCTCACTCCATCCAGGGGCCTTTCCTTGGAAAATCGCTCCTTGATGAGATTGAGCACAGGCATGTTCTTGGCTGCCCATTCGATCCTGAGTCTGCCCTGCAGGGCAAGTCCTTCATCCTTGATATGGTAATCCATGGTTCTTGCTGTCCCTTTCTTTTTATTTTACAGGAATACTGCTGTATCTTTTTTTACCAAACTTTCATGCAGCCTGTAATCCATGCCGCACCTCTAAGGCACGGGAATAGGGAGCTGCATGGTGTATTTTCACCTTAAATCATCCAACTTAAATTCCTGCCTGCTCTTTCAGTTTATCGACCAAGTCGAGACGTTCCCATGTGAACTCAGGCTCAGGACGCCCGAAATGACCATAGGCAGCGGTCTTTTTATAGATAGGCCGTCGCAGGTCGAGATAATCGATGACATCTTTGGGCTTGAAGCTGAAATTATCTTTGATCAGCTCCACTATTCTGTCCTGGGGGATCTTTTCAGTGCCATAGGTCCTTACATTTATGGCCACTGGCTCTGCCACTCCAATGGCGTAGGACACCTGAACCTCACATTCGTCTGCTACACCTGCTGCTACCAGGTTTTTCGCCACATAACGGGCCATATATGAGGGGGAACGGTCAACCTTCGTTGGATCTTTGCCGGAGAATGCACCTCCTCCGTGATGACCTCTGCCCCCATAGGTATCCACTATGATCTTTCGGCCGGTCATTCCGCAGTCTGCCAGGGGACCTCCGACCACGAATCTTCCAGTACTATTGATAAAGTACTTTGTCTTTTCCGTGAGATGCTCAGGTGCAACTATCTTCTTTATTACTTCTTCTATTACTGCCTCTTCCACCTCTTTATGGGTGACATCAGGGGTGTGCTGGGCAGCTACCACCAGGGAGTGGATGGCTACAGGCCGTCTATCCTGGTATTCAATGGTGACCTGGGTCTTGCCATCTGGTCTGAGAAAGGGGATTGTGCCATTCTTCCTGACCTGTGCCAGTCGTTCCGCGAGCCTGTGGGCATACCAGATCGGCATGGGCATGAAGTCTGGGGTCTCATTGCATGCATAGCCAAACATGAGTCCCTGGTCTCCGGCACCGATATCTCCATTCCTGTCAACACCCATGGCGATGTCAGGAGATTGTTTGTCTATACTGGTAAGAACAGCACAGGTCTGCCAGTCGAAGCCCATGCTGGAGTCGGAATATCCAATCTCTTTGATGGTGCCGCGCACCACCTTTGGCATATCCACATAGGCATCTGTTGTGATCTCTCCAGCTATTAGTGCCAGGCCTGTAGTCACAAGGGTTTCGCAGGCTACCCGGGCCAAAGGATCCTTGTCCAGAATCGCATCCAGAATGGCATCGGAGATCTGGTCGGCAACCTTGTCCGGATGGCCTTCAGTCACGGACTCAGAGGTAAAAAGAAAATCTGTCATCATTTCAGGGGAACCCTCCTTCTTAAGAAACGAACAAGATGGAAAAAATAAAAAAATGGCGGAGAGGGTGGGATTCGAACCCACGGTACGCTTTTAGGCGCACACTCGCTTAGCAGGCGAGCACCTTCAGCCTCTCGGTCACCTCTCCGTAGTTGGCTGGCTATCTTTATTCAACTTTTTCCTATTTACTCAACAAGTTATTTGTCCCGAATTATTTGTCCTGAACCATCTATTCTGCGTCCTGGACAACTCCACTCTTGAAGGAATCTTCAATCATCATGCGTCATGGCATGCATCATGGCATGCATCATGGATTAGCAACTGACCGTTGGCGGAGGGAGTAGGATTCGAACCCACGGTACCCTTGCGGGTACAACGGCTTTCAAGGCCGCCGCCTTCAACCACTCGGCCATCCCTCCGCAGGACTTATTGTGAGCGTTGCTAATTTAATTGTGTAGCCTCCTGACGTCAAGATTATATTTGAGCGGCTGTGCCCCTTTTTGTTGACACCATTGGCCTGTCTCATTATCTTTTATCGGTTCATCTCTTTCGGACCACAAGGACAGACTTGCGGCCTTTTCAATTTTTTGAACCGGTGGCAGGATGCTGTCTTAACCGATGATCTTTCTCTTGTCCGTGCCTGCTTTGCATGGATGGGGGAGGGTAAAAGATGACCCTTGCGTCACAGTTCTGAAAATAGAGAAAAACAAGCATCAAAAAACAAGTATAAAGGAAACAGAAAAGCAGATGTTTGACAACCTCAGCGGCAGGCTCAACGGGGTATTCAAAAGGCTCAAAAGCCATGGGGCGCTTACTGAAGCCGATATCAACGAGGCATTGAGGGAGGTGCGCCTTGCCCTCCTGGAGGCCGATGTCAACTACAGGGTTGTCAAGGATTTCATCAAGCGTATCAAGGAACGCGCCCTTGGCCAGGAGGTGATGGAGAGTCTGACCCCTGGTCAGCAGGTAGTAAAGATAGTCCATGAGGAGCTCATAGATCTTCTGGGGAAACGTAACCGTCAACTGGATCTGGCTGGCCGGCAGCCTGCGGTGATTCTCCTTGTGGGGCTCCAGGGCTCAGGTAAGACGACTACAGCAGGGAAGCTTGCCCGCTGGCTCAGGAAGAAGGGAAGAAAACCATATCTTGTCCCTGCAGATGTCCAGCGGCCAGCAGCCATAGAACAGCTCACTCTCCTTGGTAAGCAGCTTAACATCCCTGTCTTTGAGTCCCGCACGGACATGATGCCTGTGGATATAGCAAGACAGGCGGTGAAGAAGGCGGAGTTGCTGGGGCTTGATACTGTTATCATAGATACTGCCGGCCGTCTCCATCTGGATGAACCTCTCATGGCAGAGCTGAAACAGATAAAGGAGACGGTTGAGCCACAGGAGATACTGCTGGTTGCGGATGCCATGACCGGTCAGGATGCTGTTAACATAGCTGGTTCATTTCATGATCTCCTTGGGATAACCGGTGTGGTCCTCACCAAGATGGAGGGCGATGCAAGAGGCGGTGCAGCCCTTTCCATCCAGTCAGTTACCGGTTCTCCCATCAAGTTTATCGGTATTGGAGAGAAACTCAACGCTCTGGAGCCGTTCCATCCGGATCGCGTTGCCGGGCGGATTCTCGGCATGGGGGATGTACTGACCCTTATAGAGAAGGCCCAGGATACTATAGATCAGGACAAAGCCCTCGAATTACAGAACAAAATAAAGAAAAACCAGTTTACTCTCGAGGATTTCAGGGATCAGCTCCGGCAAGTCAGAAAGATGGGAAGCCTTGAGCAGATAATTTCAATGATCCCTGGTTTCAACAAGATGAAAAAACTCAAAGGGATGATGCCTGAGGAGAAGGAATTGGTAAAGATAGAGGCTATCATCAACTCCATGACTCCCCAGGAACGCAGGAAATATCAGATAATAAATGCCAGCAGGCGTAAGAGGATCGCCAAGGGAAGCGGTACTACAGTACAGGATGTGAATCAGCTCCTGAAAAATTATGCTGAAATGAACAAGATGTTGAAGAAGCTGGGCAAGGGAAAGATGAAGGGGTTGCCAAAAGGGCTTTTTTCCATTTAAATAGCGCCTCTTCCGATCCAATCAACAGAGAGCGTTGGCCAACCTGGAGATCAGTGTTGGAAACCGGATGAAGTTTGCCGGTTAGAATATGATTCAGGCAGTGTCCGATAGGTTAAAAAGATGTCAAGGACATCTTTCAGATAAAAACAGACAACAAATTGAAAAACTGGAGGAATTGATGGCATTAAGGATCCGTTTGGCCCGCGGCGGCAGAAAGAAAAGGCCTTTTTATCGTGTTGTTGCAGCAAATTCTGAGTCCCCGAGAGATGGAAAATTTTTGGCTATTCTTGGGACCTATGATCCACTGAAGGAGCCTGCAGAGATAAAGATAGACTGTGACAAGGTCAAGGAGTGGCTGGAGCTTGGTGCCAAGCCCAGTGATACCGTGAGATCCTTGCTTAAAAAAGTGGGTTGTCAGGCATAGTTTTCATGCCTATCTAAAAATAGTGATCTGTTTGATCCAGTCAGTTCAGTACTGTTTCTTCAGTCCATCATATTTATACTTGTTGGTGAGGAGATGAGTTGGCTGCTGGGTTTTCCATGTTTATGTCATTTTAGGCAGGGCAGAGGATGAAGCAGATGGCAGTGGAGGTGAATCATGAAGGAACTCATTGAACAGATCGCTAAGGCTCTTGTGGACAATCCGGACGCAGTAGAGGTCAATGAAATAGAGGGGCAGCAGACATCGGTCATCGAGCTCAAGGTGGCAAAGGAGGACCTGGGAAAGATCATTGGAAAACAGGGTCGCACTGCCAGGGCCATGAGGACCATTTTGAGTGCTGCCTCCACCAAGTTGCGTAAGAGGGCAGTCCTGGAGATTCTGGAATAGTATTCCTGCATGGTTCTCTGTATCCAGGGCTGCAGCCCAATATATATCTATTCCATGGCCGGCACTTTTTGATCTGTAATCAATCAGTTAATCGAATTTCCTGCCGGTCTTCTGCAACCTTGTAGTTTCCTCTGTCAGCCTTGAGTACCATGCCATAGCAATGGCAGGAAAGGTATATTCAGGGAAACAGCATGTCAGGCCTGATTTCTTACCGCCCCTTTGCCTCGATGCAGTACTCAGCTAACTATCATGGAAAGCATTAAATCTTTTATTTCTGTTGGCAGAGTAGCCCGTCCTCACGGTATCAGGGGGGAAGTTGTTGTCAGACATCCTCCTGGAGCCAGCGGAGTAGCCAGTGCATCCAGCCTGTTCATCAGGGATTCTTCCGGCAGATATCATGAGATAGCCATAGAGAGAAAGAGGCAAAGGGATCATGCCAGTTTTCTTGTCAAGTTTGCTGATGTAAATGACAGGAACATGGCGGAGAAGCTGGCAGGAGTTGAACTGTTCCAGGCGGAAGAGAACCTCCCGGAACCAAAGGAGGATGAGTTCTATCTCCACCAGATTATAGGTATGAGGGTGGTCTCTCTGGATCACAGATATCTCGGGCAGGTCACAGCCCTGCTGGAGTCAGGATCTGGTGGAGCAGGGCATGACAATTTGGTGGTACGGGATGAAGATGGAGTGGAATTTATGATCCCCTTTGTTGATGAGCTGGTGCTGGAGGTTGATCCCAAAAGTGGAATCATGGTAGTGGATCTGCCTGACGGGTTGGTGGAAGCCACTTCGACTCCTGTCAAGAAAAGAGGAACCCGTACCATTCTTTCCCGGGATCCAGAACAGAATTGATCCTTTATGCAGGCTGTTTGCTTTTATGAAGATAGATATCTTAACCATCTTTCCTGAATACTTCTCCTCGCCCTTGGCTCACGGAATTATACGCAGGGCAATCGAGGCAGGTCTGGTCCAGATCACGCCTTGGGATCTCAGGGAGTTTACCCATGATCGCCACCGGACCACTGATGACCGGCCATACGGCGGCGGTGAGGGAATGGTAATGGTTCCAGGCCCCATATTTGAAGCACTGGAGCATCTCGGTGTTGATGAAGCAGGAACCACCAGCAGCAAGGTGATCTATCTCTCTCCCAGGGGCAGGCCTTTCTCGCAGGAGATGGCGGTCCAACTGGTGCAACATGAGCATTTGGTAATACTCTGCGGGAGGTATGAAGGGGTGGATCAGCGGATAATAGACCACCTTGTGGACCTGGAGATATCTATTGGAGATTATGTGCTTTCAGGCGGTGAGCCTGCAGCCATGGTGGTTGTGGATGCAGTGGTGCGCTTGATTCCTGGGGCCCTTGGGTGTGAAAGTTCTGCTGAGCATGATTCATTTTCCAATGGGCTTCTGGAACATCCACATTACACGAGGCCAAGGGATTTTCGTGGTTGGAAGGTCCCTGAACCGCTTCTTTCCGGAGACCACAAGAGAATTGAAGAGTGGCGCAGGAGGGAGTCTCTGAGGATCACTCTTGAAAGGCGTCCTGATCTGCTGGCCACCGCTGTTCTCTCGACTGAAGACCTTCGAATCCTGGATGAACTGAGAGACTCCAAGGGGCATGACTCTACTGACAGGGAACAGGAATGAACATGGAAGCTGGGGGATAAGTGGTTACAGAGATGAATTCAGGCGATCTCGTGGGGAAGAGAGTTATCCCCTCTATTTCTATTGCCCTTGTTCATCATCCAGTCCTTAACCGCAGAGGCGAACTGATAACCTCTGCCGTTACCAATCTGGATATCCATGATATCGCAAGGGTTAGTGTCACTTATGGAGTCAAAAAATTTTTTGTAGTCACTCCCCTGAGGGAACAGCAGCAACTTGTGGCTACTATCAGGAAACATTGGCAAGAGGGAATAGGAGGGGTGCTGAATCCGGACAGGCATACTGCCTTTCAACTGGTGGAGGTATGTTCAACAGTTGAAGAGATTCCTCGCCTCATCAGTTCCAGTGTCCTCGAAGACTCCTTGACCATTATCGGCACCAGTGCCCGGGAATATGGATCTTCACTTTCCTGGAAAAATTTTCAAAAAGGGGTGTGCAAAAAGGAGTTTGATAGTATATTATTGCTCTTTGGTACTGCATCCGGGCTTCATCCCGATTGTATCGCCCTTTGTGATCATTTGTTGAGTCCCATTGATCCAGGCACAGGATACAATCATCTTTCGGTGAGGAGTGCAGTGTCCATAATTTTGGACAGAATTTCGCGATTTCAGGAGGCGTTTTAAGATGGATATCATAAGAAAGCTGGCCTATGAGGAGTTGAGAGCAGATATTCCACCCTTCAGGCCTGGTGATACTGTCAGGGTTCATGTAAAGATCAGGGAGACTGCAGACAAGGAGCGTATCCAGGTATTTGAGGGCGTGGTGATCAGTAGAAAGGGCTCCGGGATCTCTGAAACGTTCACTGTCAGAAAGATCTCCTATGGTGTTGGTGTGGAGAGGATCTTTCCGGTCAATTCTCCGAGAATCGACAAGATTGAACTGGTTGAGCAGGGACGTCACAACCGGTCCAAGCTCTACTATCTCAGAGGCCTCAGGGGCAAGGCTATGCGTCATAAGATTCGTCGCCGTACCCAGCAATAGTAACTGAGGGCAGGAAAGGGGCTGCTCGTGTCTCAGAACTCCCTTTTCCGTGAGGATCTACATGCTGGCCAGCGTCAGCAGGACCCCTGGTATTATGAGGCACTGCTTCATGATCAGGGGTTTTCTTTTGTGGCAGGAGTGGATGAGGTTGGCAGGGGATGTCTTGCAGGGCCGGTTGTGGCAGCAGCAGTCATTCTTCCTTTTGATCTCTCTGATCTTGGAATTACAGATTCCAAGGCCCTTTCCCCTTTGGAACGGGAAGCCCTGGACAAAGAGATAAGGGCCAGGGCCGTAGCATTTTCCATCGCCCAGGTGGACTCTGTCGAGATAGACAGGATAAATATCCTTCAAGCCAGCTTGAAGGCGATGGCCAAAGCAGTTCTTTCCCTCTCGCCTTCTGCTGCAGCCGTGTTGGTGGATGGCAACCAATCTGTTCCCAATATCTCTCTGCCACAAAAGACCTTGACCAAGGGAGAGCTTCGTTCCTGTTCCATTGCAGCTGCATCCATACTTGCCAAGGTTTACAGGGACAGGCTCATGGTGAAGTACTCTATGGCCTGGCCCCAGTATGGTTTTGAAAGGCATAAGGGGTATGGGACTGCCCTTCATAGAAAGGCCTTGGAAATTTATGGCCCTTCACCTATTCACCGGCGGAGTTTTAAGGGGGTAATCCCTGCCTGATCTATTGAGGGCTAACTGGATCAACCCACTGGAGATCAATAATGCACAATGAAAATGGCCTAAAGAAAAATTCTCTCGTCTGTTACTGTTTTGGATATACGGCAGAGGATATCCGGCAGGACCTGAAAAGGTATGGCTTCTCCACAATACTTGAACAGATAAAGGATGCCAAAAAGAGGGGAAGGTGTAACTGTAAGGTAAATCATCCTCAGGGCAGATGATGTATATCTGATGTCCGCAGGGTTGTGGATAACGCTATCAAGGAAGGAGTGAAAAGCTGAACCGCCATCATATAAGTTAATCCCATGTTCAGAAAAAAGAGAAGCAGTAAAATCCTTGGCAGCAAGGGAGAAGGTCTCGCCTCAGATTTCTTCCAGTCCCTTGGTTACGATCTGGTGCAGAGAAATTTTCGCACACGTTTTGGAGAGATAGACCTGATACTCCGTAAGGGGCAAGAGATCGTCTTTGTAGAGGTTAAAACCAGAAAGGACAGGGGATTTGGAAGGCCTGAAGAATCGGTAACTGAGGTAAAACAGCAGACTATCAGGCGTTGTGCTGAGGCATGGCTTCAGAAGGAGGGATTGCTTGATGGTCCATATCAGATCAGGTTCGATGTGTTGGGAATAATTTTGCGTGATGGAAGGCCGCCGGAGTTTACGCATCTCCCCTTTGCCTTCTGATTGTCAATTTTCTCATATCTATTCGCAGGTAAAATGATCTGCCTTTTTGTCTATCAGCATGAAACATGTGCGCACTCTGGTTGTCACTGATACCATTCCCTGACTGTCCGCCTTCGACTCTATCCGTTCCTTCACTATCTGTTTCTCTGGTTCTGTAAGTTTCCTGTAGAGTTCCAACCTCCAGACAAGGTTTTTTACCTGCTCCCCTGTTTTTCGTCTTTTTTCCCAGCATCCCCTGAAAAAGTGCAGTTCAGGTGCATATCCAAGGCTGTAGATGTAGTTGAATGGCAGGATGATATCCAGCCCCTTCTTCTTGAGTGTGCCGCCAATTATCTCCTTGTAGAGTTCCTGAAGGAGCAAGTTTTCCCGGATACCCGCCCAGAACACTATGGCTACATATCTCCTGGAGAGTTGGAGAAACCGCTTGATCCCCTCTGTCGAACCGAGAATCGGGGTCATGGAGCCAAATACCAGATCAAAACGCTCTTCTGTTTCAAATCGGTTCCAGTCCTGGTTGACTATTTCGATATTCTCTATTCCTGTTCTTTCCATCTTTTTTTTGAGCTCTTGCAACATTCCAGGGGAGATGTCCAGGGCGACTACCTTTTTGCAGAAGGGGGCCAGGCGAATGGCATAGTTACCTGTGCCGCATGCCACATCTATCACCGTGCTCTTGTTGGTCAATACCTGATTTTTCAATGTGTCCACTACGGTCTGGACCTGATGCATATAGTCCGGACAGGCCTCCAGGTCATCGTAGTATTGGGCGATGCTGTCCCATGTCTCTGGCCTGAGACATTTGGTTGAGATGGGTTCTTTCTGAACGGTCTGGGCATAGGCTTCCCAGAATTTGGGGCTTTTGGGATCTGCTTCCATGGTATTTTTAGGCTCCTGCTGATATATTGAATTCAGTGATAATGTTGGTTTAAGGGAGACAGTGGCTATGGTCAAGTCTCAAGTTGCAAGGTTCAGATTTAATTTGTATCCGACGGGAGAGAGCTGTATCATTTCTGTTGTCCTTGCGGGTCTTTATTTTCCATTCAGAAAGGAGCATTTTCATGTCTCTTCCCTCTTTTGAAGAACTCCTCCAGGAATCGGTCAGAATACATGGTCATCTCTGTCCCGGACAGGTCCTTGGGGTTCGGCTGGCCATGCTTGGTTTGCGATTGGTGGGTATAGATGATCCCAAGGGTGAACAGAGAAAGGATCTTCTGGTTTTTGTGGAGATAGACAGATGTGCTACTGATGCGATTCAGTCGGTTACAGGATGCAGTTTGGGCAAGCGTTCGCTGAAGTTCATGGATTTTGGAATCATGGCAGCTACTTTCTGGAATACCTCTGCCGGAAAGGCTGTCAGGATCGTTGCAAAAGAGGAATCCAAAGAGGGTTCTGCCAAATATTTCCCTGAGATTGAAAACAAGTACAAGCGTCAGGTGGAGGCGTACAAGGTTATGTCTGACCATGAACTGTTTGAGGTGCAGGAAGTGGAACTGAAACAGCTTCCTGATTGTGACCTGCCTGGCCGACCCACAAGACGGGTGCAGTGTGATATGTGTGGAGATTGGGTGCAGGACTGCAGGGATGTGGAACTTGACGGCAAGGTGGTATGCCGAGCATGTGCAGGCCAGAGATATTATACAAGACGTAATTGATAAGATGGAGCATTCAGCTTATGAGCAACAACCAATTTCCCGGAGAGAGCAGGGCGCCTTTTGACGTCAAGGGTGTTAGAGGGCTGCTTGTGCCAGTGGAAAAGGCAGTGGGAATGGTGATCCCCCATGACATAACAGAGATTGTTGCAGGAGAAAAGAAGGGGCCTGCCTTCAAAAAGGGGCATGTCATCGGTAATGAGGATGTGGAACGGCTGAAGGACCTGGGGAAATATCATATCTATGTCTTAGATCTTGACCCGGAAATGATCCACGAAAATCAGGCCGGGGAGATAATTGCGAAAACCGCCTGCGGTGATGGTGTGGAGACTGACGGGAAGGTCTCTGAGGGCAAGGTGGTGTTCAGGGCCTCTGTGGATGGACTGTTTCGGGTTGACAGGGATAGGCTGCTCCAGTTCAACATGCTCGGAGATGTGATGCTGGCCACTCTTCATGATAACTCGGTGGTTGCTGCCGGGGAGCAGGTTGCTGCCGGCAGGGCTATTCCCCTGGTCCTTCCAAGAGCCACTATGGACAAGGCATCGGATATCTTGCAGCAGGCTGCTGGATTGCTGCGTGTTCAGCCCTTCATAATAAGAAAAGCTGCCATAGTAGTAACCGGCAGGGAGATCCATGAAGGAAGAATAGAAGACGCCTTCGGGCCTGTAATGTCCAAAAAACTCGCCAGATATGGTGTGGATGTAATCTCAGTGGAAAAGGTGCCTGATGATATCTCCATGATTTCCGATAAGATAGTAGATGCCATCACTTCAGGGGCAGAGTTGGTGATCTGTACAGGCGGAATGTCTGTGGATCCGGATGATGTCACCAGGGTAGCTATAGAGAGGGCCGGAGCAGAGGATATTACTTACGGGTCTCCTGTGTTGCCAGGTGCAATGTTCCTTATTAGTTATATAGGGGATCTCCCTGTTGTGGGGATCCCTGCTTGTGGTATGTATTTCAAGAATACCGTGTTCGATCTTGTGCTGCCCAGGCTGCTGGCAGGGCAGAGAGTCGGCAGAAAGGAGATTGCACGGTTGGGGCATGGAGGCCTCTGTATCGGATGTAAGGAGTGTCGCTTTCCTGTCTGCCCATTTGGAAAGGAGTAACGTTTTCATATAGAGTTTTTTTGCAGCTCTTGTTTCCTTTATAACGGTGATGGGAAATTAGGAGATAGAGAAATAATCATGTAATTGATCATAAAATAAAAATAGATGAAGGCAGGGCTATGATATGTTCATATTGGGCAATTTCCTCAACGCATTGGCTACGGTAATTGATATATTGTTGTCTCTGTTTATGTGGGTTTTCATTATCCGGGCATTGATATCCTGGGTCAATCCAGATCCTTACAACCCTATAGTCCGGTTTCTGTATAATTTGACAGATCCGGTCCTTAACTGGGTCCGCAGGACCATTCCAGTGAATTTTGGTGCCTTTGATCTCTCTCCCATGATAGTGATTTTGGTCATAATCTTTTTGAGAAGCTTTCTGGTTCCGACTCTCCATCAGATAGCTATGGGATTGGGGTAGGATAGCTTGATCCTTAAGGTGAATGAACAGGGTTTGTCAGATATTTTATTTTAAGATAACACAGAGGAGATACCCATATCCATGACACCTGATGATATTATAAACAGGGAGTTTGGCACAAGGTTCCGGGGCTATGATCGGGATGAGGTCGATGGTTTCCTTGAAGAGATAGCCAGGGCTATGACTGCTGTCATCAAGGAGCGTAATGAGTTGCGGGATGAGGTGGTCAGCCTGAATAACCGTCTCCTCCAGATAAAGGCAGAGGAGGAAGAGATAAAGCGGAGCATTTTAGCAGCCCAGAGGATGTCTGATGAATTGAAGGAGCAGGCAAAAAAAGAGGCGGAACTCACCGTAGAGCAAGCAAGAGTAGATGCAGAGCGTATCGTAGCCGACGCCCACAGAGAAGCTGTTCAGTTGGAAGAGCGAATCAGGAAACTGAGAATGGTACAGAGAGAGGCAGTAGAAAAGATTCGAAACTCTTTTGAGCACTATCTCAGAATGCTGGATGATGATATGGCCCTGCCCCCTGCCGGAGTGGATGAGACCCTGCGTATAGCAGCTACTGAGGTAAGGGCGATACAGGATGATGAACAAGGGCAATATAAATAGAGGGGATAACTCTCTTCCCCACGAGATCGTCTGCTAAATCTGTAAAAAATTTATCGTCATATTCTATAGTTGTTAAATGAAGAAGGCAGCCTGTGTCTTGATCAGGCTGCCTTTTTTGGTGATAGACCCATATTGGGAACAGATTTAGAGTTCTACTATTTGCGGTCTCAGCATGATTACCAGCTCCCGTTTTCTGACTGTGTCAGTATTGCTGGAAAAGACGTGCTTTCCAACCACAGGCAGGTCTCCGAGATATGGTACCTTATTACCCTTGTTCTGCCTTGCTTCAAGGATTATCCCTCCTATGAGGAGCATCTGTCCGCTTTTTACCTTTGCCATGGTGGTCATCTCCCGAAGCTGTACAGTTGGCAACTGAAGCTGCACCCCTGAAAAAGTGACTGGCTGTATATCAACGAGATTGGTGTTTACAGGAGTAAGCTGCAATACTATCTCATCATTGTCAGCGATATTGGCGATCACCCCAAGTCCAACTCCTGTGAGTATGTCCTCGGTATTTACTGTATATGAAGTGGATGATGAGCCTCCGCTACTGTCCACAACTGTGGTGACCTCACTGATTATCCTCTGGGTGGTGCCTCCGGTAATCATGGCCGGCTGTCCATTCAACAGGGATATCTTGGGGTTGGCCAGAGTATTTATTGTCCCGAATTCATTTAAGAAATTAAGCACAAGGTCAAAGTTTATGGGTTGCAGGGTGACCTGGCGTATGAGTTTGATGCCATCGGTAGGATAGATCTGATTGTTCAGACCTCCAAAGGCCGTATTGAAATTGAATCTTCTATCCTTGAGAAGGCCGCTCCAGTCGATGCCTGTGGCTGTGGAATCATCGAACCAGACCTCCACAATCTTTGCCTCAATGATGACCTGTTTCGAGATGGCCTTGTTGATATTGTCGATATAGCGTTCCACCTTCTCCAGCATGGACCTTGGTGCTGTAACAGTTATGATTCCAAGAGGTTTGTCAATGGTGAAAAAGAAACCCTCCCTGCTACCCTGGCCGTTGGAAGGCTGAACAGCAGCATTCTGTGTACGGTTTGCACCCTCCTGATTGCGCTGCTGAAGTATTCTCTCCCTCTCCTGCTGGAAACAGGTTTCCTGTCTGTTGGGATTTACAGGATACCGCTGTCTGCATGCCTGGCGAATACGATCCTCTTCCCGTGCAGAGAGGACGCTGGTGGTCTCAGGAACATTTACCGTAGCGAGATTCAGGATCCTTGTAAGGTTGTTCTCTATGTTGCTCCAGAGATCTATTTCTTCATCAGTGTGTTCTACCGAAAGCTCTCCTCTGAGACCAGCGTCCACATCCCCGGTACTGGCACCAAGGAAATCACCACCCACAGAGGTGCGGTAGTTGGCTGTGACAAAGGGGTTAACTACGGAGAATTTTTTAGTATCCTTATATTTAACGATTATAGTGTTGTTAGTGAACTCATAGAAATAGTCCACCTGTCTCAACACCTGATCCAGGGCATTCCAGAAACTGGCATCAGGCCTTATCTTCACCGAAACCGGAACATTTTGATCCACATCATTGGCCCAACTGACACTCATCTCCTTCAGGTCAGCCAGTCCTTTGATTACCTGATATAGGGGAACCTTGCCTCCATGGGTGTTGATTTCCGCACCAACCTTCATGTCCGGCAGCTTGTTGTCTCTGCCCTCTATCGGGGTGTCTTTCAGGGTAAAGCTGGGTTTCCAGGTGATGGCTGGATTGTATCTGCCGGAAAGATTGGCATGTCTCTCTTTAAGAAGCTGCTTTGCTTCCTTCTGTGCAGCGGTTGCCCTGACTGGATCGGTAGTGCCTTTGGTATGCTGAGCACATCCTGCCATGCAACAGAGCAGGATTGCGGCAACTATGAGGAAGAAAAAGGAGGTTCTGTCTCTATAGGTATTTTTCTCCTGCATGGTCTATCTCCCCTCCTGTGCTATGGAGTTTTCATTGGATCTTTTGATATTCGCAAGTCGTAGCCTGGCATATTCAGTCAGGTTGGGGGGAACCTGATTCCCGGCAGAGAGCAGGGTGTTGTATTCAGCCGCTGCCTGTCTTATCTTGTTGAGATGCTCATAACACTGTGCTTTCATCATTATCATCTCTGGTTCTACAGGAAATTTGGCCTCTATTCTGTTGACCAGTCTCAGCGCACCTCTATAGTCGCCCTGTGAGAAGAGAAATACTGCATAGTTCCAAAGCCCGTCCTTGTCCATTTTCCCGGTATTCAGGGCCTTTTCGAAGAAATTTTTTGCCTCTTTTGGGCGGTTAAGCGATGCGAGAGAGATGGCTGTCAGCATTGCAGCCTCAGGATCCTTTGGATCAAGTTTTTCTGCTGCCCTGGCATAGTTGTATGCCTGCAGTGTTTGACCGCTCTTAAAGGAGAGGCTTGCCAGTTTTTTCAATACCGCTATGTTGTCCGGCCACAGTTCGCTGGCCTTGGCCAGGCGGAAATATGCATCCTCTATCTGTCCGGCCTTTTCATATCGGGCAGCATCCTTGATCAGTTTTTCTGCCTTCAAAATGTTTTTGACAGGCGTCTTGGATCTTTTGACCCTGCTTACAGCGAGAGAACTGGATGGAACAAGCGGGGATACCGTCATTGATGTGGCTTCATCCACTTCAGCCATCTCCAGCATCCCTCCAGAGCCCTGCTCCTTGGCCCAAGAGATCTTTTTGTTTCCAGGATAGATCATTATTGTGCCGTATCTCTCTGTGCTCTCAAGACCCTTCAGGTTCTTGATTACTTCCAGTACAAAGGTCCAGGGGACATCTTTCATGGCCAGGGTAAGGGTACCCTTTACCCCCTCATCCACTACTATATTTTTGCCGCTTACCTGGCCCAGGAGCCTGAACACATTGTGAAGATCCACCTTGTAGAAATCCACGCTGATCTTTTCGGGTCCCTTTTTTTTCCGGACCTTTGCAGCAGGGGAGATTCCGGTTTCTTCCCTGTTCATGGCAGCTTCTGGAGGAGTGTCATGCTTCTCTGGACTAATGTCTGGTCTGGTCTGTTTCTGCAGATGCGAGATCCAGTTGTCGATGTTGGTGTCTTTATTGCCACTATTCTGTTCTGTAGCATGGGCAACCATCCCGCTGCTCATGAATCCAGACGCCAACAATATGGAAGCCACCAGGATAGCCAGCCTGTTTTTCAGGTATCTTCCTAAGTTCCTGTTCATTTCTGTTCCTCCGGATGGAGATAGAGTACCCTGTTTCTGTTGACGAAATTTCCCTTCAGGTCCTCAATCTTTTCTCTGATAATCACCTTTTCCGGTGTGATTGCCACAATTCTTCCTCCCCTGTATCCAATTTTCATCCCTTTCTTGAGGGTATATCCGATTCCTGACGCATCCTGGGCCATGGCAACGGCATTCCCGTTGGGTTCCATGACCACTGCCACCAGGGTCAACTGACCCACCTCGATACAGTCCAGGGGAGAGGAACACTTTTCCGGTGGCTTTACAGTTCTGGTGCGCAAGGGCCTGGTCTGCTTTGCTTTGCTTCTGCTGCTGTTCCTCAGGAAGGGACAGAATGGATCCGGTTTCCCCAGAGGATTGTAGCTGTAGGTTACAGGGGCAATGATCTTCTCAAGCCTCTCCCTGTACTGTTCCACCTTGTCTTTCTTGGCTCCGGTGGCAGCAGCAGGAGTATTCTTTGCCATTACATGACCCTGAACCAGGAGACTGAATGCTGCCAGGACCGAGATATTTATCCATAAGAGTTTTTTCATATCCGCTGATCCTTATCTGTTCCGTTTCTTCCTGCCCTTTTTCTGTTTTTCTATTGCCTTGATCTCCTCAGGTGTGAGAAACCTGTAGGTGGCTGCATTGCATTTTGTGTTGATGACCCAGCTGCTCCCCCTGAGCAGGCTGTCTGCATCTCCACCTGTCTCTCCATTACTTCCTCCTGAAGTTTGGGCAGCGCCACTCCCCCCCTGTCCGCTGTTGTTGGCAGTCTGGCTGAAGATGGCCTTACTCTGTTTTGCTCCTCCCATATTCACCTCTGTTATGTGGACTATTCTGGCCATCTTGGCGATATGATCGAAAAAGACCAGGGTGTTGTGGAATGGACCCTGGAATTCTAAGGATACAGGAATAGAGGCGTAAAAATCATGGACAACCTCTTTGCCTGGACGAAACGACTTGAATTCCAGTCTTGACTCATTGCCCAGAGAGGAGATCTCCGTGAGGACCGACGGAATATCCTCCTTTTCCGGCAAGAGTCTCATGGCCTGTTTCAATATCTCCTGAAGCCCCTCAAGCTCTTTCTCCAGTTTCGGCAGGAGTTTCTTTTTTGCCTCCAGTTGTTTTACCTCCTGTCTCAGCTTGGGAATCCGGGTGGAGATGGAATCCAGTTCCCCTATCTTTCCTGAGAAGAAGAGAAACCAGAAGAGTGCAATGGGGATGATCCAGGAGGCCGCAAAGATCAGTGCCTTCTGCCATGCAGGCATCCTGTAGACTGCATCGAATACATAGGGCGGGATCTTGAAGTTTATGCTTGGTTTTTTCACTGTGCCTCCCCCCTACTGTGCAATATTTATGCTCAGATCAAATTTCATCAGCTTGTGACCCTGATAGTTGATGCTTTTCGTGTTTTTAAGATAGACCTTGGAGAAGACGGGCGTTGATTCCAGCCTTTGCATGAACAGGGCTACTGTATGGTTGTCCAGGGCAGTGCCAGACAGGGAAAGAGTTTTTCCCTTTAGGCTGAGACGGTCTAACCATACCCGATCCAACGGGATGGAACTGGCGATGTCATCCAGTATCTTCACTGTCCTGGTGCGGCCCTGCTGGAGTTGCTCAATGGCCTTGAATTTCTCCTCCACCTCCTTTTCCTTGGCCCTGACCGTCTGGATCTTTTTGTTCACATAGGCCAGTTTTCTCTTCTGATCCTCAAGCTGATTGAGTTCCTGCCTTTGCAGGGCAACCTTTGCCTGGATGGATGCTCCTGCTGCAAAGAGGATGCAACCCAGGAGGATAAGTGAGAGAACAAAGATGGAGAACTGTCTTCTCACATTCTCCCTTTTCCGCCACTCCCTTACTGGTAAAAGATTGATTGTAATCACTATTCGCTGCTCCTGATTCCAAGTCCTGAGGCGATGGCGAATTGAGGCGCTACCTCGTCCAGGTATTCTGGATTTATCTCCTTGACCTGACCAAGTCTTGCAAATGGATTGAGCCTGCTGACATCCATCTTCATCCTTTGCTGGAACTGGTTTTCTATGCCTTTGAATAGGGTTGAGCCACCACTGAGGAACAGGTGTTTGGGATGCTCTTCGACAGGTGATCCTGATCTGTAAAAGTCTATGGCCTTTTTTATCTCATCGGCCCACAACTCCATATATTCCCTGATCAGCCCTGCCGCTTCCTGCCTCAGGGAGTCGTCCTTGCTTCCTGATATCTTGAGCCGCTCAGATTCCTCCCGGTCCAGCCCTGTGGTGTCAGATATGGCCTCGGTGAGCTGGTTGCCGCCAATGGCCATGTCCCGGGCAAATATCGGTGTGCCGTTGATGATCACATTCAGGTTGGTTTTGGATGCGCCAATATCTACAAGGGCAGCCGGTTCAGTTACATTGCCAAATGCCAGCTCGAAAGAGTTTCCCAGTGCAAAGGCATCCACATCTATTACTGCCGGCGTCAGCCCCACACTCTCCAGCAGACCGGCATACTGGTCCACAATCTCCTTCTTGGCAGCCACCAGAAATATGTCAGAGCCCGGTTTCTCCTTGTCCGGCCCGGACAGGATATAGAAATCGATATAGACCTCGTCTATCTCAAAGGGCACATATTTCTCCGCCTCTGCAAGCAGATTGTCTTCAATATCTTTTTCTGTCTCGTATGGCACAGTGATCCTCTTGACAATCACCGAATATCCGGAGATGCTTGCTGATGCCCTCTTGGTCCTGATATCCAGGTTGTTGAGAAGCCGTTTCAGGGTTGCTGAGACCGTTTCGGAATCCTTTATGCTTCCATCCACGATGGAGTCCATAGGGATTCCGGCCCTGCCTATCCGTTTCAGTGTGCGTCCGGCACCCTCTCCCTGAAACTCCACTATCTTGATGGAGTTTGAGCCAATATCGATCCCTACGGTTGGCTTGCTCTTGGCCTTGAAAAGCTGGTTGAAGTGGATTTTTTTCATTATCTTTCCAGTTTATCGTCCCTAATCTGTTTGAACCGGCGTTGTCCGATATTCTCTATTTCGGCCACGGGAAAAAAATCTTTAGAATTGGACCCCTCTTCATGTTAAAAGATGTGGCTGCAGTGGAGGATTAACAGAATAGAAGCTGTTTTTTGGGAAGGAATGGAGATGTTTTTTTTGGAGGAATAACAAATTAAAAGCCTGGATGAAGTTTCATCGTTTGATTAGATTTTATAACAGTGTGATTTTAACTATCCTTTTTGACAGGATTCTTGAGTCTCAATTATGGCAGTTGATCAGTCCTTAATACGCAATTTTTCAATTATTGCCCATATAGATCATGGCAAGTCCACCCTGGCCGATCGTATCCTGGAATATACCGGGAGTGTGTCCCAGCGGGAGATGAAGAAACAGTTTCTGGATCAGATGGATCTGGAACGTGAGCGCGGGATAACCATCAAGGCCCAGACTGTACGTATCAGATACAGGGCAAAGGATGGAAAGGAATATATGTTCAATCTCATCGATACCCCGGGCCACGTTGATTTCTCCTATGAGGTGTCCAGGAGTCTTGCTGCCTGTGAGGGCGCTATCCTGGTGGTGGACAGCACCCAGGGAGTTGAGGCCCAGACCCTGGCCAATGTTTACTTGGCAATTGAAAACGATCTGGAGATAATACCCGTTTTGAACAAGATCGATCTGCCAAGTGCTGATCCTGACAGGGTGGCTGGCGAGATAGAGGATGTCATCGGTCTGGATGCATCAGACGCAATTCAGGTCAGTGCCAAGGAGGGGATTGGCACGGAAGGCCTTATGGAGGCCATTGTAGAGCGGATTCCGCCTCCTGAGGGTGACGCCGGGGCACCTCTCAAGGCCCTGATCTTTGATTCCTGGTATGATTCCTATCAGGGGGCTGTGGTGCTGATACGGGTGGTAGAGGGCACTATCAGGAAGGGTACCCAGATAATGTTTATGTCCAACGGAAAAAGGCATGAGGTGCTGAGGCTTGGTGCCTTTACTCCTGCCCCTGTGGATCTGGATGAGCTCAAGGCAGGCGAAGTGGGATTTCTCGTGGCAGGTATCAAGAATGTGCGGGACACCCAGATCGGCGATACCATAACCGAGGTAAAACGGCCAGCTTCCAAACCCCTGCCAGGATTCAAGCCTGTCAAGCCCATGGTGTTTTGCGGGCTATATCCCATAGATTCAGGCAAGTATGATCAGCTCAAGGAGGCTGTTGAGAAGCTCTGGCTGAATGATCCTGCATTTTCCTATGAACTTGAGAGTTCCACAGCCCTGGGTTTTGGATTCCGGTGCGGTTTTCTCGGCCTGCTCCATATGGAGATAGTGCAGGAGAGACTGGAGCGTGAGTTTGAACTGGAACTGATAACTACTGCACCTGCTGTCGCATACGAGGTGCACCTGAAGTCAGGAGAGGTTCTTTTCATACACAATCCGGCAGACCTCCCTGATCCCGCCGAGATTGAATACGTGGCTGAACCCTATGTCACAATGGAGATATATGTGCCCAAGGATTTTGTCGGGCCTGTTATGAAGCTGTGTGACGAGAAACGTGGCCACCAGGTGGATATGCGCTATATCAGTCCTGAAAGGGTGCTTTTGAAATATGAGATGCCCTTCAACGAGATAGTCCTGGATTTTTATGACAAGCTCAAGTCCATCAGCCGCGGGTTTGCCTCCATTGATTATGATTTTCTTGAGTACAGGCCGGAAAAACTGGTCAAGCTGGATATCCTGATAAACAAGCAGCCGGTAGATGCCCTTTCTGTCATCGTTCATAAGGAGAAGGCTTATTACCGTGGCAGGGAGCTGGTATCAAGGCTCAGAAAGATTATCCCGAGACAGATGTTCGAGGTGGTGATCCAGGCCGCAGTAGGCAGCAAGGTCATTGCCAGGGAGAGGATTCCTCCCCTCAGGAAGGATGTTACAGCAAAGTGTTACGGCGGGGATATAACCAGGAAAAGGAAGCTCTTGGAGAAACAGAAAGAGGGTAAAAAGCGGATGAAACAGGTGGGAACAGTGGAGATCCCCCAGGAGGCATTTCTGTCCATCCTGAAGGTGTAGCCTGTATCCTCCTGTCTGGTTCATTCTGTATGCCTGAATTATTGGCAACAGGGCCTTCATGATATTATTATTCCCAGAGTGAAACCTGCGGGCTTTCCCTCCTTTTTCACCATATCTGTTCTGATGCGAGAGGACTGTCAGCAGAGTTGTACACAACGAAGAATATTGATGAGGAGAAATATATGGGACTTACAGTTACTGAAAAGATCATAGCAAACCATCTTGTCCAGGGTGAAATGGCCCCGGGTAAACCTATTGCGATAAGGATTGACCAGACCCTGACACAGGATGCCACAGGGACCATGGCCTATCTGGAGTTCGAGTCCATTGGCATTCCCCGTGTGCGTACGGAACTTTCTGTGAGCTACGTGGACCACAACCTGCTGCAGTCCGATTTCAGGAATGCTGATGATCACCGTTTTCTGCAGTCCATAGCCGAGAAGTATGGTCTCTATTTTTCACGGCCGGGTAACGGTATCTGTCACCAGGTCCATCTTGAACGGTTTGCCGCCCCAGGCAAGACTCTGCTGGGTTCTGACAGCCATACTCCTACTGCAGGCGGGGCCGGGGCCCTGGCCATAGGGGCCGGCGGACTGGACGTGGCTATGGCAATGGCAGGCCAGCCTTTTCATCTCAATATGCCTGAGGTTGTGGGCATATATCTTACAGGAGAGCTTCAGGCTTGGGTATCTGCAAAAGATGTGATCCTGGAGTTGTTGCGTCAGCTCTCTGTGAAGGGAGGGGTAGGCAAGGTGATGGAGTATTTCGGGCCTGGAGTGGAGACCTTGAGCGTTACTGACAGGGGTGCCATTGCAAATCTTGGAACAGAGCTTGGTGCAACCAGTACTGTCTTTCCGTCTGATCAGGTCACGAAGGCATTTCTCAAGGCACAGAAGCGGGAGGATAATTGGGTAGAGCTGGTAGCAGACGAAGACGCCCGGTACAGCCAGGTAATAGAGATAGATCTTACCAGCCTGGAACCCATGATTGCCTGTCCCTCCTCTCCTGACAAAGTGGTAAGGGTGAGGGATGTGGCAGGAAAGCCGGTATCTCAAGTGATTATCGGTTCCTGTGCCAATTCCTCCTACAGGGATATCTGTGTTGCATCCCAGGCGCTTCAGGACCGTTCCATTGACAGAAATGTTAGCTTCGAGATCAATCCAGGCTCTCGTCAGGTACTGGAGAATGCGGATGTAGCAGGTGCCTTGAAGAATCTCATCCATGCAGGTGCAAGAATTCACCAGTGCGGTTGTCTCGGGTGTATTGGGATGGGCCAGGCACCGGCCACAGATACCATATCCCTGCGAACATTCACCAGGAACTTTCCCGGGCGCAGCGGTACCAAAAATGATCAGGTTTATCTCTGCAGCCCTGAGACCGCAGTGGCCTCTGCCATCAAGGGTGTGATAACAGACCCCAGGGATCTCGGTGCTGCCCCTGAAGTCTCTCTCCCAGAAGAGTATATAGTGAATGACAATGGTATTATTCCCCCTGTAGAGGATGGTTCCAGTGTGGAAATAATCCGGGGGCCCAACATAAAACCGCTCCCGGACTTTGAGCCATTGCCTGAAGATCTCCATGGCAAGGTTGTCCTGAAGGTGGAGGACAATATCACTACAGATCACATAATGCCTGCAGGCAGCAAGATTCTACCGTTGAGAAGCAATATACCGGCAATTAGTGAATATGTCTTCTCTGCCATCGATCCTGATTTTTCTATCAAGGCGAGAGAGGCTGGCAATGTGATCATAGTCGGGGGAGAAAATTATGGCCAGGGATCTTCCCGTGAACATGCTGCCTTAGCGCCACGCTATCTCGGGGTAAGGGCAAAGATAGTCAAGAGTTTTGCCAGGATTCACAAGGCAAACCTGATAAACTTTGGCATTGTTCCCATGACCTTTGAGGATCCTGAAGATTACCATAAGGTTCAGCAGGATGAGGAGCTGGTGATACCAGGTCTGAGGCAGGCCCTGCTGTCAGGTGCAGACTCGGTCACTGTAAAGAGACCATCTGGAGATACCTTTGTTGTAAGGTTGGATCTCTCTGAGAGGGACAGGTTCATTCTCGGGGCAGGCGGTCTGCTCAACTGGGTCAAGGCCCAGCTCTCTGCAGAGTAGAAGGATTACAGAGAGAACAAGCGCTGAACAAGGGTTAAGGGAAGGGTTGATTCTATATGGTTGACAAGAAGGCATATCTGCCCGATGCAAGGACGCAGCTTTATGGCATAGTTGGCAATCCTGTTGAACACAGTCTGAGCCCTGTAATGCACAATGCTGCCATGCGGGAACTCGGGGTGAATGCCGTATATCTTGCATTCTGTCCATCTTCAGCCAGAGGGGCAGCAGAGGCCATTCGGGAGTTTGATGTACAGGGAGTCTCTGTAACCATTCCATTCAAGGAGAGACTAATCCCGTACCTTGATCAGCCGGATCAATACGTAGAGGCAATCGGGGCTGTCAATACCATAAAGAATGTTGAAGGTGTGCTTCATGGCACCAATACCGACTGGCTTGGTGCCGTAGAGGCTCTGGACGAGAAGATAGAGATCCAGGACAGCCGCGCCGTCGTCCTTGGAGCAGGTGGATCTGCAAGGGCCGTGGTCTTCGGGCTGCTGAAGAAGGGTGCCTCTGTCCATATTGCAAACCGTACCCTTGAGAGGGCGGAGAGGCTTGCCAAGGAGTTTGGATGCACCTTTTCGGGTCTGGATGAGAGATCCATCCCCACAGGGGATATTCTAATAAACACTACCTCGGTAGGTATGGGAAAGATGGCTGGAATCAGTCCGGTTCATCGGGATAGTCTGTCCGGTTTCAGGGTGGTGATGGATATCGTTTATTCTCCTATAGAGACCAGGCTCCTCAGAGACGCTAAGGAACAGGGGTGCCAGACCATTACAGGGCTACGCATGCTTCTGTTTCAGGCTGCTGCCCAGTTCCGTTACTGGTTCCAGATGGAGCCGCCAATTGAGACTATGGAGAAGGCCCTTTATCAGGTCTTTGAATCCAGGGATCTTGAGGAATAACAGGAGTAGTTCCATGAACCGGATAAGGGTAAAGGTGCCAGGTTCCAAGAGTATCACACAGAGGGCACTGGTCTGTTCTGCCCTGGCATCAGGAGAGAGCATACTGTCTGGTCCCCTTGATAGTGAGGATACTCAACTGTTGAGGTCTGCCCTCAGGGCCCTTCACCTGGATATAGATGATTCCGATCCGGCCAGATGGCTGGTCAGTGGAAGGAAGGGGATCCTTGGGGCTGCGTCAGGGCCTGTCTATATGGGCAACAACGGCACAGGAATCAGGTTCATGATATCTGTTGCTGCCCTTGCTCCTGAAGATTCTGAGACCGTGCTCACCTGTAGCAGGCGCATGGAGGAGAGACCTGCTGCTCCCCTGCTCTCTGCCCTGCAGGAGTGGGGTGTTGCAGCCGAGAGTGTCAAGGGAACCGGTGCTCCACCTGTACGGGTGAGAGGGGGAGGGATCCTGGGAGGGGATGCCAGGGTTGCTGCATCAATGAGCAGTCAGTTTCTATCATCACTGCTCCTGGTTGCACCCTATGCCAGAAGGCAGGCCAGGATCATTCTTGATGGAGAGCTCATCTCCAGACCCTATGTGGATATTACCCTGAATGTTATGGCTGCCTTTGGGATAACTGTTCAGGAGATCGAGAACAGATTCACAGTTCCTCAGGGCTGTTATACAGGACGTCATTATCAGATAGAGGGTGACGCCTCCAGTGCCTCCTATTTTCTGGCTGCTGCAGCGGTAACAGGCTCTTCTGTTACAGTGGAAAATCTTCCGCCGGGTTCAATGCAGGGGGACGCCGGGTTCAGAGATATTCTCCAGAGGATGGGGTGTGAAGTGGTGAGTGACCAGGAGAGAGGAACTACCGTCATCGGCCCGCAGCCTGGGAACCTGTCAGCCATAGAGATTGATATGAGCCGATGGCCCGATGTAGTCCCTACGCTGGCAGTAGTAGCCGCCTTTGCAAAGGGAGAGACAGTTATCAGAAATGTTGCCCATCTTCGCATCAAGGAGACCGACCGGATAAGTGCGGTGGTGACTGAATTACGCAGGATCGGCATAGATGCCATTGAGCTTGATGATGGGATGGTGATCAAGGGTGATCCTTCTGCTCTTAGACCTGCAATGATCCACACCTATGATGATCACCGCATAGCAATGTCCTTTGCAGTGGCCTCTCTCAGGGTTCCAGATATCACGTTTCAGGACCCTGAGTGTGTCAGCAAGTCCTATCCATCTTTCTGGGAGGATTGGGGTCGGGTTGTTTCTGCCATTTCTGGCACAGGATAGCTGTGGCACGGAAAAAGAGAAAGATATTTCTTTTGGGATTTCGGGCTACTGGCAAGAGCTCTGTGGGTAGAGAGCTTGCCCGGCGTCTTGGCTCTCCCTTTGTGGACACTGACAGGATGGTAGAGGAGATGGCCGGCAGGGAGATTCAACAGATTGTGGAACAGGAGGGATGGAAGCGGTTCAGAGAGTTGGAGGCAGCAGCAATCTCAGAGGTGTTGCAGGATTGCAGGAATCTCCTGGTTGTGGCCCTTGGAGGCGGCGCTGTACTGCATGAGGATCTGATGGAACAGGCCATGAAGGATTCCTTCGTGGTGTTTCTCTCTGCGCCTGTGTCCCTGATCTGTGAACGTATGGCCCTGGATTCCAGGACAGGGGCCACAAGACCCAGTATAACCGGAGCGGATATATTCCAGGAGGTTCAGGATGTCCTGGATAGCCGGCTCCCTGCCTATCAGCGGTTCAGCCATTTTCAGGTGGATGTTGCGGATAAGAGCCCGCACGAGATAGCAGAAGAGATCTATCAGGAGTTCCAGTATGCCAGGTAACAGTTTCGGAAAGGCCTTTTGTATAACCACGTGGGGTGAATCACATGGCCCAGCCCTTGGTGTTGTGATAGATGGATGTCCTCCCCGTATTCCTGTTTCCGCAGAACGGATACAGGATGCCCTGGATCAGAGACGGCCGGGAAAGGGTGGTCCAGCCGAGACTTCCAGGAAGGAACCGGATCGGGTGGAGATATTGTCCGGTGTGTT
>JALSKY010000025.1 GCA_026988585.1 Deltaproteobacteria bacterium | reverse complement strand
TGGTTCTGCCCCTTTTCGCAGCTGTTTCACCCGGTCAACGGTTAGGTGGACCAGCAAAAAACGATTTGGTACCTTTTCTAAACAGTCTTCTACAGTAACTCTTGCCATGTTTCCTCCAGATTCGACTGATTTCAGCAACTATCAGCCTGATTACGGATTCTCAGAGAATTTTAAAAGTGATAAATATATAATGCGTGGTATGGTAAACGCAATCTTTTAATGCCGATAATCTCATCGGCAGGTTTTCCGGTCCTCAACAGTCTGTTCTTATACAGATGAGTTTTAAAAAAAATAATCATGAGGGAGCTTAGAGACAATGAGGATTGTTGCACCAGGTTTTGAGATACTGGATTCCTATTTCAGGCAGGGACAAGTTCTTGAGCAGATAGAGCGGTGTGGCCGGGTCTGCTACAAGAGTGAAGAGCGGATAACCGAAGAGAGTGCACTTCCCTTCATTCGCGGAATAGTGAAGAGGGGGCACGAATCTGTCATAGAGATGGCACAGCTGGTTTTCCGCATTTCCGGCATGGAAGACCAGGATCTTTGCGATTTTTTCAAGGTGATTCCCAAGTTTTGCCAGGCAACGTTTTTCCAGGGTGACCTGATACTCTCAGGCAATCCCAGGACCTTCAGGGATCTTGCCAGACGTTATCCGGAAAAGGTGCTTGTGCAGGTTTTGCTGCCGGTTTTGAAAGATGCCCTGCCAGTAATTTATGAGGATATCAAACTTCCTGACGCGGTTTCCCAGGCCAGAGTGGAACTTCTCACACCTGAGGAGATCGATTCCCTGCCGCTGGACCATCTCCTGAAGCACCGCACCATCCTCTGCCATATCACAGTAAACAGGGCAGTGACCCATGAATTGGTGCGGCATCGGGTTGCCTCATATCTTCAGGAGTCACAGCGCTATTGCCGTTATGGTGAGAGCAAGTTCGGTGGTGAGGTTACCTTCATCAAGCCCTGTTTCTATCAGGAGGGCACGCCGGAATTCGAGCTTTGGAAAAGGGCTATGGAGGAGACGGAACAGATCTATCTCCGGCTTCTCCAGGTCTCTTCCCCGCAGGCTGCACGCACTGTGCTGCCCAACTCCTGCAAGACTGAGATAATGGTCCATGCAACTCTGGAGGAGTGGCAGCATATATTCAGACTGCGTGCCTCCAAGGCTGCTGATCCATCCATGCGGGAGATAATGCTGATGATGCTCCCGGAATTTGTAGAGTTGTTTCCGGCAGTTTTCGGGCCAGTCGCAGAGCAGGTGAAATAGCATTGGTGGAGACCGATTTTCTCATAATAGGGAGCGGGATTGCCGGGCTCACTCTTGCGCTGCGTCTTTCTGATCTTGGGCACGTTACGGTTGTTACCAAGAAGGGGCGGAGTGAAACGGCGACAGCACTGGCTCAGGGAGGGATTGCTGCCGTTCTGAGTCATCATGACGCATTCTTTCTCCATGAATATGATACCCTCAAGGCAGGTGATGGACTATGTCACGAATCCATGGTGAACCTCTGTGTCAGGAGCGGACCTGACAGGATTAGGGAACTGGAGGCCCTGGGCGTAGAGTTCACAAGGCGGCCAGACGGGACCTATGATCTTGGGAAAGAGGGGAGCCACAGCAGGAGGCGTGTGGTTCATGCCGGAGATTTTACTGGCAGTGTTATCCAGCAGATCTTGGTCCGCCAAGTGGTGGAGAGGAAAAACATAACTATTCTGGAAAACCATATCGCAGTGGATGTCCTGACCCAGGGCAAGATCAGAAGTATTCAGGGTGGGGATCCAGGCATTAATGGGAAGGTTGAGCCCCAGCGGTGTGTTGGGGCCTATGTCCTGGATGTTTCCGCCGGAGTTGTTGAGACCTTTGTGGCCCCGGTAACAATCCTTGCGACTGGGGGGGCAGGCAAGGTTTATCTGTACACCAGTAATCCTGACGTGGCCACAGGTGATGGTATCGCCATTGCTTACAGGGCAGGTGCAAGGATCGCCAACATGGAGTTTGTTCAGTTCCACCCCACATGTCTCTACCATCCCATGGCCAAAAATTTTCTTATCTCAGAGGCCTTGAGGGGGGAGGGGGCAATACTCTTAGACCCGGATCACCGGCCTTTTATGCATGAATATGCCCCTGAGGAAAAGGAGTTGGCAACCAGGGATCTGGTTGCCCGGGCCATTGACAGCGTCCTTAAAAAGAGCGGAAAAGAGTGTGTCTATCTGGATATCAGCCACCGGGACCCTGCCTTTATCAAGAGAAGATTTCCCAATATCTATGAAGCATGTAAACGATATGGTTTTGACATAACCAAGGAGCCTATTCCTGTAGTACCTGCCGCCCATTACATGTGTGGCGGTGTGGTTACCGATTCCTATGGACAGACAGATATCATAGGCCTGTTTGCCGTGGGTGAGACCGCTTGTACTGGTCTTCACGGGGCCAATCGCCTTGCATCCAATTCTTTGCTGGAGGGGCTGGTAATGGCTGCTCGGGCAGCCTGTCATATTCAGGACAACCTGGAAGAACTGAAGAGCGCTCCGGTTCCCAGGGTTCCAGACTGGAATCCTGGTGGTGCAGTGGATCTGGATGAAGCGGTCCTGGTCTCCCATAACTGGGATGTAATAAGGAGACTTATGTGGGACTATGTAGGCATTGTCAGGAGCAACAAGAGACTTGCCCTGGCAAAGAAACGGCTGTCTCCGATTCTTGAGGAGATAAACCGGCATTACTGGGATTACACAGTCACCAGGGATTTTCTTGAACTCAGGAACTTGGCCCAGGTTGCAGAGCTTGTGGTCAGGGCTGCCAGTGCCAGGCAGGAGAGCCGGGGCGGACACTTCAATATGGATTATCCTGAAAAGGATGACTGGAACTGGCGGCGTGATACCATCCTTTCCAGGGATGATCCATCCGCATCAACATGAAACATAACTCCTGCGGTTTCCAGAGAAACATGGCGCTGAAACGTATCGCTTTTGCAACCGTTCTTGTAATCCTCCTGCTCCTGTTTGCAGGCTGGTTCTGCAGGGATCAATTGGCCTGGGCTGGTAATGTCCTGCTCTCTGCCCTGGATAACAGGGAGGAGATCCGCAAATTCATTCAATCCCAGGGGCCGTTGGCGCCCCTGGCCTTCATCGGCCTTCAGGTTCTTCAAGTGCTGTTTGCGCCTATTCCTGGAGAGGCAACAGGGATCATCGGTGGTTTTCTCTTTGGCAAGTGGTGGGGACTGATTTACTCTACCATAGGTTTGAGCATAGGGTCGGTTATTGCCTTCTGGATCGCCAGGCGGTTTCGGCCTTTTGTGAAAAAATGGCTACAGAAGTCTCCAGTTTACTGGAAATTTGAAAAACTCCTGGAAAGACAGGGGCTGTTCATCTGCTTTTTTATGTATGTCTTTCCCGGTTTCCCTAAGGATTTTTTGAGCTATCTCCTGGGGCTGAGCCGGATGCCGTGGCAGGTCTTTGCAGTGATTGCCACAATTGGCAGAATCCCTGGCACCATGATGCTCACATGGCAGGGGGCTGCTGTCTATGACGGAAATCTTGTGGGATTTGTTGTAATGGTGCTGATATCCCTGGCAGTGGTCATCCCCTCCTGGATATTCAGGGAGAGGATATATGCCTGGGTGGAGAAAAGAACGCTTAAAGACTGATAATTCAGCAATTTTCAGACAATTTGTATAAAATATGAAGAGAGCTCTCTATCTGGACTGTTTTTCCGGTATCTCTGGCAATATGCTCCTTGGGCTTTTTCTGGACCTTGGCTGGCCTGAGACAGATCTTATCTCCCTTCCTCAACGGCTTGGACTTCCTGAAGTGTCCATAGATATCAGCAGGGTGAAAAGAGGTTCTCTGTCCGGCATCCATGTGGCAGTGTCCTGTGATAATGATCAGCCGTTCAGGGATCTGAATACCGTTAAAGATCTGTTGGGGCAGGCCGACCTCCCAGTACAGGTGCAGAGAGAAGCCTTGACTGTGTTTCAAATCCTGGCCCAGGCTGAGGCCAGGGTCCATGGGGTGGCAGTGGAACAGGTCCATTTTCATGAAATCGGGGCGGTAGATGCCCTGGTGGATATTGCTGGAGCTTGTCTCGCTCTTCATTCAATGGGGATTCAGGAGGTATACTGTTCGTCACTGCCCATTGCCAGGGGGTGGATCATGAGTGCTCATGGCCGGATCCCCCTGCCTGCTCCTGCAGTTATGGAGATACTCAGGGATATACCTCTGCAATGGGAGTGTGATCCGGCCAGAGAGTCGTTTGAATTTGTTACTCCAACCGGTGCAGCCCTGGTCAAGAGCATCGCATGTTTTTCTCCCATGCCTTCCGGTTTCATGGTAACTGATACCGGTTATGGTGCCGGAACCAAGAATCCCCAAGAATTCCCCAACCTTTTGAGAGGATTCCTGTGCAATTCTGACAGCAAAGCCACTATTTTTCCTCACACTACCGATAGGATAATCGAGATGCGGACAGTTATAGATGATGAAAGCCCTGAGATATTGGCCTGTCTTGTTCAAAAATTACTGGATGCAGGGGGGCTGGATTGCTGGCAGGTGCCTGTGCTGATGAAGAAGGGCAGGAGCGGGGTTGAACTGGTCTGTCTTGTTCCTGAGGCACACCAGGATCAAATTGCCCGTCTGATCCTTCAGGAGAGCTCCTCATCAGGGCTCAGGGTCTATCCGGTTTCCCGTATCCTTCTTGAAAGAGAGATTGGGAATGTTGAGACAAGATGGGGGGCTGTAAGAGTCAAGATGATACGGAGACCGGACGGCACCGTGGAAACCGCCCCTGAATATGAAGAGTGCGCCAGGATTGCCAGG
>JALSKY010000024.1 GCA_026988585.1 Deltaproteobacteria bacterium | reverse complement strand
GGTTGTCTCGTGAGTTTATGGTGCCTGTCTTGCCCCCTATCTCCAATTCCTTCAGTACCTTGTCTCTCTTCCAGCCCCGAAAGCTCTTTTTGGCCGTGCCTGATGTTACGGTTTTTCTCATCATTAATCTCATGGCCAGGGCCGTATCCCTGTCAACAGGCTTGAGAATCGGGCCGAAAGCAGATTGATAAACCATCATGTTGTCATGATCCCTGACAGAATCTATGAATAAGGGCCTCATCATCACCCCTTCGTTGGCTATGGCAGCAGCAATCAGGGCAGCGTGAAGAGCTGTTATCCTGGTATCTTTGTTGAATCCGCTGGCTATTTCTGCCCAGTTGTACTCCTGATCAGAGATCTTTATAATGCTTTTGGCTACAGGCAGTTCAAAGGGAATCTCCATGCCCCAGCCAAACTGTCTGGCTGCCTTTAGAAGTCCATCTTTCTTCAGGCAATTGATTCCTATCTTGCCAAAAATGGGATTTATGGATTGAGCGAATGCCTCATCCAGTGATACTGTCTGGGTCCAGCGGTTTTTATCATCATTCAACTGTTTTTTGTATAGTGTGTGTTTTTTGCCATTGAAGCAGAAGGTTGCCTTTGGCCTAAACCCACAGCTTTCCATGGCAGCGGCTGCTGTAACGATCTTGAACAGGCTTGCAGACGGGGCAAGAAGCTGGGTGATCAGTCTTTTTCTCCCGCCTGTCTTGTCTGATTCAGCCATGGCAAGTACCCTGCCGCTTACAGGATCAATGCAGCAGATCATTACCATTGGAGAGATATTGCCCTCCACCTTTCGCATGAGATAAGACTGCAGTTCCACATCGATAAAGGTGAAGAGGGAATATTCCCGGTTATGGATCCGTTTCTGAATTACCGGTGAGGAAGCCAGATCATAAGGGGAGATGGAATTGAAGAGAGAATTCAGGCGGGATGGAGAGATAGCAGTTCCTCCTGCCATGGTAGGCATGGGAAAGGTGGGAATGAGATAGAAAATAAGAGCAAGGTAAAGATAAGGCCTTAAGTAACTTGTTGAATCTAAAGAGATGGTGGATATGGTCTTCAAGAAAAATGGACCTCCTCCAAGGGATAAAGAGAATATATACTGTTTATTTTCAAAAGGGATGCCGTAGGGCCGAACTGTATAGGGACATTTTGTCAGAAGGTCTGTGCGAATTTTTATTCAGTGATGAACTGAGAGAGAGTTGCCTGTAGTTCAGCTATCTTGAACGGCTTGGCAAGGCAGGCCTTGATTCCCTTATTGCCCATCTCATGGTTTAAAGATCTATCTATTTGACCTGATGTCACGATGAGGACTGCACGGCGGTCTATTTCCATGATTCTTTCTCCAGCTTCAACACCTCCCATACCATCTGTTACGTTGATGTCAAGAAGAACAGCATGAACTCTTTGACCTCTTTCATAAAAATTGCGATACAGGTCTATGGCTTCCTCACCATTTTCAGTAGTCTCTACATGATAACCCAGAAATTCCAGGCTTTGTTTGGTTAGTTCTCTGATGATAGGATCATCATCCATAACAAGAACCTGTTTTTTAGATGTTTTTTCAACTGTGCCGGTTTTCATTATCCTTTTTTAAAGAGACTTTTTGAGCAACTCATTTCTGAGTTACCAGACTTTGTATAGTAGAGCATTGTACTAATCTTTTCTCTGAACTTAAAGTTCGTAGAGGGTCTCGTCCTTATATGGAGGCATATATTTTTTTCTGAATTTTGCCGCTGCCTTTTTGGATCCAAGATTTTTTAGTATATCTTCATCGTCGAAGATATCACCCATCTCTTCCTCTATCTTTTCAGGATCTTCTCCTGCTTCCATCCGTTTGAGGGCCTCTTCCATCTCTCCGCCCATCTGGAGCCCGGTGGCATCAAACAGCTTTTTCATCAGGGATGCCGCCTGCCTGGGATCGTTTTCATCAATCTTTTCCGCCTCTGATGCCAGAGACATCATGACCTGCTCCAGTTTCCCTTCATCTATATCAGGCAGATCCATCCCGTCCGGTTCCTCTCTGTTCATAGATATGGCAAAGATGGATGGCACCCTTTCCAGATCTGGCCTTTTGCAATTTGGGCAGGCCGGTTTCTTCCGGGTGTTTATCCGCCTGGAAAAGAAGCTGTATATGGTATGGCAATTTTCGCAATAGAATTCATATACTGGCATCCCAGCACCTCCTGAACAATATCCCTATATCCGTTCATTTCCCATCCGCACATGTCAGAGCTATGGCCTGGGCAGGTTGTTGATTGGCTGTCTGCCAGGAATGATGGCCTGTCTGTAGCCTTGTGGCAGATTGAACATGGCAGGAGGGAGTTTTCGTTTTTCAGCAGATATAAGGGTTATTGTGGCAGCATATTGCTTTTTACCCTTTCTATCATAAGGCCTGCCTTCTCTCAAGGCAACCGTCCACCCCTTGTCACCCACCTGGCCCAACACTGTTCTGATCTTGTTGTCTATTGTTTTCTGCATAATAGCAGAGAGTTTCTGCAGCACCGTAGGAGATGTCTCTTTTATAATTGCTGTCGAAAGATCTCTGGATAGCCATAGCTCCATAGTGGCAGCCCGGTCTTTCAAGATATAGCGTCTCGCCCTGTAGCCGCTGAAAAACTCGGTATCTGCAGTTGGAACCAGTTTTGAAAGGGCAACAGTGTATTGTAACGCCATTTTTCCTATCTTTTGGCATGAAAATGCCTTGTGTTTTGGTACTACCCTGCATAGCCTGCCGGTTCTGCAGTCGTAAAGGATATATCTTCTTTCTGAGCCTGTTGATGGAATGCTAGTTTCCTCTATCCTGACAGAATAGCCCTGAAGGAAGATGGTGTACAAGGTCTCTTCAATAGAGCTTGAATGGGACTGGCTGGTGAGGGAGTACCGCAGGACCATGCCTGCGGTACCATTAACCGGAGGCCATAGCAAGACAATGAGAAAAAAAAGGAAGAGAGCTCGGTGCGGTCTGCCCGTTGCCCGTTGCATAATCATGCCTCCTGAAAGATTATTCCAAGCAGCATGTTTAATCGCCTTAGATCCGGGATGATCAGGAAAACTATTGCTCTTCCATGAGTTTCTTTATCTTGTCATAGTCAACCAGGTTTGCAAACTGATAAAGGGTGTCCTTGGCTTCCAGGGAGGAGCCCTCCACTGTTACTATACATTTGGATCCAACTATAATGGAAAGGGTTCCTGATTTGTCCTGGTCATGCCACTCTTCTATGGCCTTGTTGCCCTTGACTCGTACCAGCTTGTTGCCGCCAAGGAACATGGGATTGGATGCCATCATCAGGATGCTGCTCACTGCTGGAGATTCCCCCATCACGGTGATCTCAATGGATTCGCCCCTGTCATTGCTGTAGCTCCTGGTAAGGGTTACGCCTCCGCCCATGATGGCGCCAGGCATCTTGTTGGTCTGGATCTCTGAAGCAGTCCATCCCTGAGGGGGTTCAGGGAGTACAGTCTGATAGCCCTCAGCCTGCAGATCCTGGATCTTGCTAATGGCGAACTGTAGTTCAGAGATGGCCTCGGAATAGTTTTTTTGATCATAGAGTTCCTGGGCCCTCTTGAGATAATCTTTAACCTCATCCCCAAAGGCGGCAGAGATAGGGGTGCAGAAGAGAGCAAACAGGCTGATGCAGAGAATGCTGATCTGACGCTTCATTTTTCATGTCCTCCTTCAATTAGTCGGTTTGATTAGTTTCTCTTCGAAAAATATCTATTCTCCCTTTAAATGAGCAGAAGAGATGCTATACTAAAATTTTTTCCGAAAAGGTTGACATCATAAATATATGGACTTTTTGTTATGAATTCATATCAAAATAGGCAAAATATTGCAAATACTTATAACAGGTTTCCCATTACAGTGGTCAAGGGAAAGGGTATCCATATCTGGGATGATGAAGGACGGGAATATCTGGATTTCACATCAGGTATAGCGGTCTGCAATCTGGGCCACTGTCATGATGGAGTTGTGAGTGCAGTGGTACAGCAGGCCGGCAGGCTGTTTCATATCTCCAATCTCTATTGGACTGAACCTCAGTTGAGGGTTGCTGCCTATCTCACTGATCATTCCTGTATGGACAGGGTCTTTTTCTGTAATTCAGGTGCGGAATCAGTAGAGGCGGCAATCAAACTGGCCAGGAGGTTCGGACATGACACAAAAGGTGCGGACTGTTTCGATATAGTATGCCTCAAGGGGTCCTTTCACGGACGCACCCTGGCGGCCATTACTGCTACAGGTCAGCCACTATATCAACGGGGTTTTGAGCCCCTGCCTGCCGGCTTTACCCATGTAACACCTAACGATATAGACTCGTTGAGACTTGCAGTGGGTGAGCGCACATGCGCCATTCTTCTCGAACCTATTCAGGGAGAGGGCGGGGTGCGCCCCCTGTCCGATACGTTTCTTCAGGAGGCCAGGAATCTATGTGATGAACATGGTCTTCTCCTGATGTTCGATGAGGTTCAGGTGGGAATGGGGCGGACAGGGACACTGTTTGCCTATGAACAGACCCCTGTGGAGCCTGATGTCATCTGTCTGGCCAAGGGGCTTGGTAACGGGCTGCCCATAGGGGCAATGCTGGCCAGAGAGGATGTTATGAGCCATCTTGGGCCTGGAAGCCATGCCTCCACTTTTGGTGGGAATCCTCTCTCCTGCGCTGCTGCATCTGTTGTGCTTCAGGAACTTGTGGAAGGGGATATGCTCAAACGGGTACACCATTTTGGAGAGCTTCTTGAATCCGGCCTTCGCAGCCTTGCAGAGGATTTTCCTGAATATATTACCGATGTCAGAGGGCGGGGGTTGATCCAGGCCGTTGAGTTCGCTGTTCCACATGCAGGCCTGGGGCAATGGCTTCTGGAGCATGGAATACTTGCCCTGGTGGCAGGGCCGGTGCTCAGGCTGCTTCCACCG
>JALSKY010000023.1 GCA_026988585.1 Deltaproteobacteria bacterium | reverse complement strand
GTGTTCTATAATCCTGATGATGGAACCCACCGGTCCCTTGGGATCGGTCCTTTCAATCCGGACTGCCACCCTGTCCCCATGTACAGCCCCTTTCATGTGCCTTGGTGGTATGAACAGATCAGGCCCCTGATTCTCTTCAACCTTTACAAAACCAAATCCGTCTGGATGTACAGAGAGTTCCCCTGTAACCACCTCTATTTCCCTGGTAAGGGCATAGCGGTTTCCCTTAAGAAGGAGGATTTTTCCTGCCTTCAGCAGGTTCCGCACCAACTTTTTGGCCTTCTGTTTCATTTCCGGAGGACAGTGGCTCAGGTGAAGTATCTCCCTGAGAAACAGCGGCCTGCCAGCCTTGTTCAAGGTGTCCAGAATGGTATTTTCTGAAAGCTGAAATGTAGAATTTCTATTTTTTTTCTTCTTTTTTCTTCTATTCATAGTTGAAAGGACTATAAGGGGTGGTATTGAGGGGGTCAACTGCTAAAGCTGTATATAACAACCACTACAGTTTGAAATTGCAATTTTTATATATAAATTGGAGAAGATGAGGAGGGAATAGGCAGAAGGAAAAAAGGGAGCCTTGGCTCCCTTTTTCAGGCAGATTCCATCAGCTGATCAGATCAATTCTAAGGAACAGGTCCTGAATGACCGGACCAGAGGCTGTATCCAATAAAACCGTTAGCAGCCTTCCACTGCTGCAGCCTTTTTCACCTTGATTTTGACCTTGTCGCCCTCTTTAGCCTTGCACTTTTTGTCCAGCTTGATGACCAGTTCATTTCCATCATTCTTTACCACAACACCCTTGCACTTGGATGCAAGGCTCACCCCGGCTGTAGAGATGGAAAAGAGCATAGCAACTGCAATGGCTGTAATCTTTTTTGACATTTTTTTGTCCTCCTTTATTGTGTGACAGCTTTCAATTTGACTGTTTCTCATTTACTATACCCTGTTAGCTCCTGTGTCAAGTGTAATGTTAGGTATCTAATAATTGGGAAGCTGTTTCTCCTCGGCACCATGAATAATAGAGAATGGCTATATCTCCGGTACTATTGCCGGGGACGATGGTGAGTCAAAAGATAGTTATGGATCTTTTCAGAGATCAGAAAGGTAATAAAAAAACAATAGTCCAGCCCTCTTTACCAGAGGCAGATGAAGGGAGCTGTCCATCTGTAAGGTTGTTGCTGGACCTTGCCCTGAAACTCAATTCCTCTTTTTTCCAGGGTAGGGAGATGGAGGAGATCTATCTTGCTGCCCTGGTAGGAGCAACCGCAGGTGAGGGTTTGGGGTTTAACAGGGCCTTTCTGCTGATGTTGGATAAAAAACAGGGTGTTTTGAAGGGGCAAATGGCTGTTGGACCAGACAGCCTTCAGGATGCCCACAGGATCTGGAATGAGATCTCCAGTCACGGATTCTCCCTGTTGGAGATCATAGAGAGGATCAGGGAGTGCTCTTCAACTGAAAGTGGACGGGAAATTGTCCGTTTTGTCAGGACCCTTGAGTTCCCGGTTCGTGAGCATACCAATCCTGTTGTTCGTGCTCTCATTGAAAAACGGGCAATCTTGCTGGATTGCGATGCAGATCCACAGGATTCTGAAACGGTTGCTTTGCTGGAAAGGCTTGGTGTCGGTCAGGCTGCTGTAGCGCCGCTTTTTATCCACAATATGGATTTTGGGGTGATTGTTGCCGATAACCCCTTTTCCCGTCATACAATAACAGATGATCATGTTGCTGCTCTCTATCTCCTTGCTTCCCTGGTAGCCATGGCCATCTATCAGAGGCAGCTTGGGGTTACCCTGTATGAACGGATTCAACGGCTGGAGAGACTCAATCTGGAGCTGGAGCAGAGTAAGAGAATTCTTGTGGACTTGGAGAGTCTTGCCGTACTTGGCAGGGTAGTGGACAGGGTCTTCCATGAGATAAAAAATCCTCTGGCAGTAATTGGAGGGCTTTCAGCCCTGCTCAGGAGAAGGGCGGAGAGAGATGAAGGGATAGTTATTGACCAGGATGGAATTTTTGCCCTGGATACCATTATTAAGGAGGCGGAGAAGATACAGAATGTCCTTTCAGAGATAGCAGAGATAGAAAACATCTCGCATTCTGACCTCAATACAGGAGACCTGACAGTCCTTGTAAGAGAGGCTGTCTCTTTGATGAGGCCTGACCTGGATCACGTGGGTATTGTAACCCACCTCAACATCCCGGAGACTGAAGTCCTGGCCAGATTCGACAAGGCCATGCTTAAGCAGGCCCTGCTTTGCATAATCAAGAATGCAGTGGAGGCAATGCCTGATGGCGGTACAATGATCGTCTCCATGGAGAGGATAAAAAAAGGGCCTGATAAGAATGAAAGGGTTGAAATCCGCATTACTGATACAGGTCTTGGTATAGCAAAAGGGCATTTCTCCAGGGTGCAGAGCCCCTTTTTCTCCACCAAGCTAAGCGGGTTGGGGCTCGGGCTTTCCAAGGCCAAGCAGATTATAGAGGAGCACCAGGGGACCCTCTCCCTCTCCACCAACCGGATAGGAGGTACCACCTGTGTGATCTCCCTGCCTGTGGATCCAGAGCCTGTGGATCCAGAGTATGATGATTAAATGAAGATAGAACAGTTGCAGGTGGATTAGAATGGCTTCAGATAATGTTTTTCTCACAGACACCCATGCCCATCTCAATCTCAGCCCCTTGAGGGAGAGCGTTCCTCAGGTCATTGAGGCTGCCAGGGCAGCAGGTGTCGGCAGGATAATAAATATTGGTATTGACATAGACAGCTCAAAAGAGGCTGCAGATATCTCTGCCCAGTTCAAGGGTGCAGGAATGGATCTATGGTTTACAGCCGGCATCCATCCCCATGAGGCAGGCCAGGTGAATGATGAAACCCTTGAGGTTTTGTCTAAGCTCTTAAGACAGGATGGGGCAGTGGCTTTAGGAGAGATCGGACTGGATTATTACAGGGACCGCTCTCCAAGAGATGTTCAACACAGGGCCTTTGAGGCACAACTGGAGCTGGCTGCCCGCCTTGATATGCCAGTGGTAATACATGACAGAGATGCCCATGAAGACCTCTATGCCATGCTGGAAAAGAGTGTGGCATCTACAGGAATCAGGGGTGTATTTCACTGTTTTTCAGGTGATCTGCCATTTGCCCGAAAGGTGTTGGATCTCGGTTTTCTCATCTCTGTTACAGGGGTTGTGACCTTCCCCAAGGCACAGCAGTTGCGGGAGGTAGTAGCCTACCTGCCCAAGGACAGGTTGCTCATTGAAACAGATTCTCCATTTCTGTCTCCAGTCCCTTTCCGCGGCAAGACCAACCAGCCTGCTTATGTAAGATATGTGGCCCATGCTGTAGCCGATATCAGGGGTGAGGATTTTGAGGAGGTGGCAAGATGGACAACAGAGAATGCCCTGGCCCTTTTCGCACCAGAAATACGGAAGGCTTCTCTCTGATTTTGGCATCTGGGTCGCCGAGACGACGTCATCTCCTTCAGCAGTTGGGGCTGACGTTTCAGGTCAAGGCAGCAGCGGTGGAGGAACTTTTTTTTCTCCCAGGCATGGAACCTGAATGGCTTGCCATGGAAAACAGCCGCCTAAAGGCTGATGCTGTTGCCGAATCCTGTCATACTGCCCATCTCCTTGGGGCAGATACCATAGTGGTTTTGGACAATGCGGTGTTGGGCAAACCCAGGGACATACAGCATGCCGTTGAGATGCTTTCTTCCCTCTGTGGCAGATGGCACCAGGTGATAACAGGTGTAACTCTCATCACAAAGATTGCAGGCAAGATCCAGTTGCAGGAGACCTTTTCTGTGTCCAGTGATGTCTTTCTTGCAGATGTAGGGCGTGATCTTGTTGAGGCATATTGCCGCAGTGGCGAACCCCTTGACAAGGCAGGCGGTTATGCTGTGCAGGGGGCAGGAGCCTTTATGGTCAGGGAGATCAGAGGTTCCTGGACCAATGTGGTGGGATTGCCACTTTTTGAGGTGATTGATAGGATGTTGAGATCAGGGATGGTTGAACCATGTTAGACTGTAGCTCATTGGAAGCGGTTCAGGAGAAGATGGCTGCTTCTGCAGCCCGTGCAGGCAGAGATCTTTCAGAAATCAGGCTGCTTGCAGTGAGCAAGAGAAAGCCGGTCTCTGCCATAGAAACTCTATTTCGGTGCGGTCAGCGTCTTTTTGGGGAAAACTACGTTCAGGAGGCCATGGAAAAGCTGGACCATCTGTCTGGAGAGGTGAGGCGCTCCAGTTCCTGGCATTTCATCGGACATCTTCAGAGAAACAAGGTAAAGTATGTTATCAGGTATTTTGATCTGATCCAGACGGTGGATTCTGTCAGACTTGGCAGGGAGATCTCCAGAAGGGCTGAGGCAGCCGGTCGGGTGATGCCTGTGTTTATTCAGGTTAATATAGGTCAGGACCCTGCCAAGAGCGGGGTCCTTCCAGACGAACTGCCTGGTCTGCTGGAAGGGCTTCTGGATCTTCCAGGGCTCAAGGTATCAGGTCTTATGACTATCCCTCCCTTTTCATCCAATCTTCAGGAGACGAGAAGATATTTCCGGGAGATGAGACGTTTGAAGGAGGATATGGATCCAGCAGGTAAGGTGTTGAAAGAGCTTTCCATGGGGATGTCCGGGGATTTCCATGTTGCCATAGAGGAAGGGGCAACAATAGTTCGTATTGGCACAGCGCTGTTTGGTCCAAGGGATTAGATATTTTCTTCCTGAGAAAGGCGTCTAAAGGAAGGCGCTAAAACAAATGCGATTATGGAGGAAAGATGTACGAGGTTTTTATCAAAACGCATTTCTCTTCAGCCCACTATCTTCGTAACTATCCAGGCAACTGTGAACACCTTCACGGTCATAATTGGGATGTGGAGGTGACGGTGGGGGCAGCAGATCTGGATGATATAGACGTTGCCATAGATTTCAGGGCGCTGAAGAAGATAGTTGCCGGGGTTATGGA
>JALSKY010000022.1 GCA_026988585.1 Deltaproteobacteria bacterium | reverse complement strand
ACTCCTTTCCTTCAGCAGCATCCAGCATCAGGCCCACTATATCGAGGCCGGTGATTAATTCAGTAATACCATGTTCCACCTGGAGACGGGTGTTGACCTCAAGGAAATAGAACCGCTTGGTCTGGATATCGAATATGAACTCTACTGTTCCCGCTGTGGTATAGCCGATCTCTCTCATGAGGCGCACAGCAGTAAAACAGATCTCGTTTCTCAGGTCTTCATCAATGGATGGTGAGGGGGCCTCTTCGATTATTTTCTGATTTCTGCGTTGTATGGTGCACTCTCTTTCAAAGAGGTGAAACACATGGCCGTGATTGTCTGCCACGATCTGGACCTCGATGTGACGGCCTCTTTCAATATATTTTTCCGCCATGAGCACATCACTGCCAAAGGCCTTTTTGGCCTCGCTCCTGGCCTGTTCCAGGGCCATGGGCAGCTCTTCGGGCGATTTTACCTTGACCATACCCTTGCCTCCGCCTCCTGCAGCGGCCTTGATGATTATCGGGTAGGTGATCTCTTCCCGTTCCATCCAGTCTGTGATCTCATCCACAAAGGTGATATTGGCAATGCCTGGAATAGTTGGCACATTTGCCCTCTGGGCCAGTCTTTTCGCCTCAATTTTGTCTCCCATCTGGTCAATGACCTGGGGCGATGGGCCCACCCAGATCAGGCCTGCATCCTCCACCATCTGGGCGAATTTTGAATTTTCGGCCAGGAATCCCCATCCTGGATGGATGGCATCTGCCTTGAGGCTAAGGGCAGCGTTTATCATCTTTTCTCCATTCAGATAGGAATCTACAGGTGGGGCCTCACCTATATGGACGGCATGGTCGGCCATGTTGACATGGTATGCAAGTCTGTCCGGAGTACTGTAAACGGCAACCGTTTCAATGCCACGATCGCGGCAGGTGTACATGATCCGGGATGCAGGTACTCCTCGGTTTGCCACCAAAAGCCTCTTAATTTGTCTGGTCATAGGTGCTTCTCCTTCTTTTGAGTTGGACGGGCTTGGCGATATGTTATATGCAGGCTTATAGATCAACATGATCAGCGATCTAACACCTGCTACTTCAGTCGTTTGCAGCAGATTTTAAAAACAAGAGTTATCCAGTCAGGATGTGGAGGGATGAAAGAACCTGCTAAAATTAAAAGTGGTGGGCGGTACTGGGATTGAACCAGTGACTTCCACCGTGTGAAGGTGGCACTCTCCCGCTGAGTTAACCGCCCATATTTTTTTCAATATAACGTGAAAACTTTTTTTTTCAAGACCTTGCGCAACACGAAGGTGTGGCCATTCCGTTGAAATTGGCATGACGCACCACTATACTGTTATGATAGCATTCGGTTTTTCCACAAAAATTGCTCCCGTATTGTGGTTCAGGGACAATTTTACACCATTCAGGGCTGATAGATCCTGGAACAGGCAGTGGGGAAGCAGTTGTCAGATTTAGCTCTTCTCATCATCGTAGTGCAGGGGGATAAATGGGGGATCAACTAAGAAGGAATGGAGAGAAGTCTCCTCTCTATCTCATTGACGGGAGCGCCTATCTCTACAGGGCATATTTTTCCATGACCCGTCAGCTTACCAGTTCAAAAGGGGTGCCGACCAGGGCTATCTATGTGATCACCAACATGATCATGAAGATATTGAGGGAGAAGACTCCCGAATATATAGCTGTTGCCTGGGATGCCAAGGGGCCAACAGTGAGGCACGAGGCGTATGAGGAATACAAGGCCAACAGGCCACCAATGCCGGAAGATCTCCAGCAGCAGGTGCCTTATGTTCGTCGTGTAGTGGAGGCATTTGGACTGCGCCAGATAGAGGTGGAGGGATATGAGGCTGATGATATCATCGCCACCCTGGTGAAAAAGGCCAAGGAGAAGGGGCAGCCAGTGATCATAGTCACTGGTGACAAGGATCTGATGCAGCTTATCGATGAAGATGTAGTGATCTGGGATCCTATGAAAGATGAGATAATTGACCTTAAGGTGTTCAAAGAGCGTTATGGGGTGGATCCTCCTCTCTTTCAGGATATTTTGGCCCTTGCAGGAGATGCCTCTGATAACATCCCTGGGGTTCCAGGAGTAGGAATAAAGACTGCTCAGAAGCTGGTGGCCAAATATGGGCCGATCGAGGAGATAATCGCCAGGGTTCATGAGCTCAAGGGGAAACTTCGTGAGAGAATAGAGCAGAACAGGGAGCTTTTGCCGTTGTGGAAGGAACTCACAGGACTGCATTATGACGTACCAATGGATCTGGATATGGAGGATCTGAAGCGTAAGCCCATGGATGAAGAGGCATTGAGAGAGCTCTTCAGTGAACTGGACTTCCTCTCCCTGCTTGCAAAATTTGGGGAGAAGAAGGAGGTCCTGCAGGGGAAATATAGGCTGATAACTGATGCAGATGAGTTGGCAGACTGGCTGAAAAAAGGACTCTCACAGCGGCATGAGATTGTGCTGGACACGGAGACCACTCATGAGCATCCCATGAGGGCTGGACTGGTTGGTGTCTCTTTCTGTATTTCGCCTCCAGAGGCGGTTTACTGCCCGGTAGCTCATGATAGGTCCAGTCCTCAGATGGAACTCTCAGCCATGATACCAGTCCTTCAGGAATATCTGTTGGATAGGATACCAGATGGCTTGGAGCTTACTGGACAGAACATCAAATATGATATGATTGTCCTGAGACGCCACGGCCTGCCAGTTGATCAGGTGTCAGGAGATACTATGGTGGCGTCCTACCTTTTAGATCCTACCAAGCGCCGTCACAGTTTAGACGAGATAGCAAAGGATCTGCTGGGACATCAGATGATCTCTTACAAGAGAGTAACTGAAGATCTGAAAAAGGGAGAGAATTTTTCTTCTGTTCCCATAGATAATGCGATGGCTTATGCATGTGAGGATGTGCATGTCACATGGCTTGCCCATGAGAAATTTCGTGCTGAGCTAAAGGAGAAAGGGCTGTGGGAACTCTACAGAAAGGTTGAAATTCCCCTGATATCTGTTCTGGCAGATATGGAGATGGCCGGGATCTATGTTGATCGTGCCGGGCTGGAGCAGCTCCGGGTGGAGTTTTCTGCCCGCCTGGATCAGCTTGCATCAGAGATTTATGAACTTGCAGGAAGGGAGTTCAACATAAACTCTCCGAAACAGCTGGCCCAGTTACTTTTTGAAGAGCTTAACCTGCCACAGATCAAGAAGACCAGGAAGAAGACCGGTTATTCTACCGATATGGAGGTATTGAAAGAACTGGCCAAACTCCATCCCCTTCCAGCAAAGGTGATGGAGTATAGAAATCTGGCAAAACTTATGGGCACCTATATAGATGGTCTCGAAAAGGAGATCAATCCAGATACCGGCCGGGTTCATACCTCTTTTAACCAAACAGTCACTGCTACCGGCCGGCTATCTTCCAGCGATCCCAATCTTCAGAATATACCTGTTCGAACAGAGGAGGGGCTCCGTATCAGGGCGTTGTTTCAGGCAGAAGAGGGAAATCTGCTGGTCTCTGCCGACTATTCCCAGATCGATTTAAGAGTGTTGGCCCATTACTCCAGGGATGAGAACCTGGTCGCATCATTCATTAGAGGAGAGGATATACACAGGCGTACTGCTGCGGAGATCTTTGACGTGGCTCCTGAACTGGTCACTCCTGAGATGAGAAGGGTTGCCAAGACCGTGAATTTCGGAATCATCTATGGAATGAGTCCTTTTGGCCTTGCCAAGGAACTGGATATAGACAGGAAGGAAGCAAAGCAGTTCATAGATAGATATTTTGCCACATATCCAGGGGTCAAGGCATATATAGAGCGGGCAATCAGAGAGGCAAGGGATCAAGGGTATGTCTCCACAATCCTTGGCAGACGCAGATATATCCGGGAGATAAACAGTAAAAACAGAGCGGTCAGGGAGTTTGCTGAACGTACTGCCATCAACACGCCGATTCAGGGCAGTGCAGCCGATATTATAAAATTGGCCATGCTTCAGGTGAATGGATGGCTGAAAAGTATCAAAGGTGCGCAGATGTTGCTCCAGGTCCATGATGAGTTGGTTGCAGAATGCCGTGAAGAACTGGTTGAGGAAGTGGCATCGGGAATCAGGGAGCGGATGGAGGGTGCAGTTGAGCTCACAGTACCCCTTAAGGTTTCTGTAGGCTGGGGAAGAAACTGGGCAGAGGTGAAATAGCATGAAGGAGATATTCAAGGTCAGGCCTACCAAATATTCAGGTAAGGGATGGGTTTTTGAAGGGGATGAAGTAAAATATACCTCCTCGCGTGATATAATTCAGGAAGAACTTGAGAAACTTCATGGAGAGAGGACATTTTTGGACCTGGTGAATCCACCCTTTATATCCAGCCCTACCATGCTCCTCTCTATCCGGGATGACAGCTTGGAATTCGATCTGCCTTCCGAATGGAAGGATGGCCTGGAACAGATTCTGGTGAGATACAGGTTTCCTGCAATGCCATACCATTTTCTTCGGGTCAGGGTGGATAGCCAAGGTTCCTCTCTGTTTACCTCTTATCCTGATATAGTGGCCGTCCTGGAAAGGAGACAGTTTTTCCGGGTGGAAGTCCCAGCAGAATCCAAGGTCTTCATCCAGAAACGTACTCTATCCCAGGATGATTCTGCTTCCCATAGGGGAAGGCCAGGCTGGCTTGGTCAGGTGGATGATATCAGTATTGGAGGGGCCAGGCTCTTTTTTCATGTCAGAACTGTTCCGGTACCACCGCCACTCAGGGGTATGGTTGGGCCGGTTTTTTTCAGGCTCATGTTAAATGGAGAGAAGTTATTCGGTGATATTAAGATTCCGGCGGCCGAGGTGGTCCGGGTACGAGAGACCTCTTTACATGACAGGCCTGAATGGGAAGTAGGGTTAAGGTGTCAGGACCCGCAAGATTATATACCGATTTTTTAAAGAGGTTAGGACGTTTTTGTTGCCATTGTTTCAGGGCGTCTATGGGTGTTTTAT
>JALSKY010000021.1 GCA_026988585.1 Deltaproteobacteria bacterium | reverse complement strand
GAGGTCAAGGAGAATATCCGGGAGCTTCTCAAGCAGCAGAAAGAGGCAGAGCTCCAGAAGAAGGTTCTGGACAAGCTGAGCAAGAAGTACAAGGTGGAGACCCATCCGGAATTTCTGGATGCCAAGGCAGGCAGCAAATAAATTTCGGTCTTATTCAGTCTGTTTTCAGCCCTGTTCCCTCTTTCTTTAGGGAGCAGGGCTTTTTTGTGACAGGATTTCAATGATTTCCATAAAAATTATTAGATTTCACCTTTAACTCTTTGCACATAAAGAAATAGTTGTTAAATTGTTATGTTAGCTTTGACTCATATTTGCTGACTGTCTTTGCTGGACAGGGAGGAAAAAAGTGAAGATAACCTTTGATAAAGATATATCCAAAGAACTCAGGCCGCAGCTTGAAGAGGTGATTGTCGATGCCATAGATGGCAAGTGCAGCTGTGGCAGTGATGAGATCTATGTGGCCATTACTGCTGGAAACAATATTGATGTAAAGTGTTATGATTGCGGTGAGAGCTATTTCGAGCTTGAGCTTGAGATAGAAGAGCCGGAGTAGAGAGCTGATCATAGTAGCATATAGATAGGGAGGAAGGTTTTCTGTATGTCCAGGATCAAGATTGCCGTAGCAGGAGTTGGGAACTGTTTTTCATCTCTGTGGCAGGGTATCAATTACTATAAGGGAAAAAGCGCAGAGGATGCCATCGGTTTGATGCATTGGAATATGGCTGGCTATGAGCCTGGCGATATAGATGTGGTAGCAGCCTTTGATGTTGACAGGCGAAAGGTGGGCAAGGATGTCTCTGAGGCCATCTTTGCACTGCCCAACTGCACTACTGTTTTCTGTGAGGATATACCAAAGACTGGTGTCAAGGTTCAAATGGGCAGGATACTGGATGGTTATTCAGAACATATGAAGGATTATCCGGAAGAACGCACATTTCTCCTGGCTGATGAGAAGGAACCGGAGAGGGAGGATATCGTAGCTGCACTGAAGGACTCAGGGGCAGAGATCCTGCTGAACTACCTGCCTGTTGGTTCTGAAGAGGCTGTTCGTTTCTATGCAGAGTGCGCTTTAGAGGCAGGAGTGGCCTTCATCAACAATATGCCTGTTTTCATAGCAAGTGATCCAGCCTGGGCAGGCCGTTTTGAGGCTGCCGGAATCCCAATAATCGGAGACGATATAAAGAGTCAGCTCGGGGCCACCATAACCCATAGAGTTCTGGCCAATCTGTTCAAGAGGCGCGGAGTAAAGCTGGAGAGGACATATCAGCTCAATACAGGCGGGAATACCGATTTCCTGAATATGCTCAACAGGCATCGCCTCAAGTCAAAGAAACTCTCCAAGACCGAGGCGGTTCAATCCATGCTTCCCCAGCCCCTGCCTGCTGAAAATATCCATATCGGCCCCAGCGACTATGTGCCCTGGCAGAATGACAACAAGGTGGCCTTCATACGCATGGAGGGTAAGCTCTTTGGAGATGTGCCAATGCATCTGGAGATGAGGCTATCTGTTGAGGACTCCCCCAATTCCGCCGGGGTTGCGATAGATTCCATCAGGTGCTGCAAAATAGCACTGGACAGGGGGATCAGTGGGCCCCTTTTGTCTCCATCAGCCTATTTCATGAAACATCCGCCGCAGCAGTTTACAGATGATGTGGCATGGGAAAATATCGAGGCGTTCATAGCAGGAGAGATAGAGCGTTAGTCTTGTCTCCTTTTTTCAGGAAGTGAGGCCCTGCTCTATATGATCTGCAGGGCCTTTCTGTTTTGGGATCAGACTCCTGGGAGCTGTGCAACTATTTTTGACAGGGCCTTTTTTACAGGATGATCCTCAGGCAGTTCGGTTATCGCCCTGCCCATATCACCCGCCCTTGCTATCTCCATATCCAGCGGAATTCTGCCCAGAAACTTTACACCGGTTTCCCGGGCCAGGGCCTCTCCAGTACCGGAACCAAAGATATCCGAGACCTCTTTGCATTTCGGGCAGACAAATCCGCTCATGTTCTCTATGATCCCAACTATGGGGTTCTCAACCTTGTTGCAGAAGGTTATGGAACGTCTGACATCGTCGATAGCAACACCCTGGGGAGTTGTAACGATTATACCCTTGGCATCCTTGCCCAGAATCTGCATTACAGACAGGGGTTCATCACCAGTGCCTGGCGGGCAATCCACAATCAGGTAGTCCAGGTTTCCCCATGCCACCTCTTCAATGAGCTGTTTGATGAGCCCCCCTTTTACAGGACCGCGCCAGATCACGGCCTCGTTGTCATCCGGGAGCAGAAAGCCGAGAGACATCACCTTGAGATTCTCGTTCCACTGGATCGGGATCAGCCAGGGTTCCTTGAGCTTGGCCTTCTTACCCTTTAGACCCAGCAATCTGGGTATGCTGGGGCCGTGGACATCAACATCGAGAAGACCAACCTTTTTACCTGCCTCTGACAGGGCTACGGCAAGGTTTGCGGCAACTGTACTCTTGCCTACCCCTCCCTTGCCGGATAGCACTACCAGTTTGTTCTTGATGTGATCCAGGCAGGCCTTATCCTTGGCATCAGCCTTACCTCTTGATTTGCATCCTTCCACATTGCAGCTTCCACACTTGTTTTCAGACATATCTTCTTCTCCTGTCACTTGGTTTGAGATGAATGAAAAGGAAAAAATTATGCCTGCAGTCACCCTTGGGCTGCTGCAGGCAATTATTGACAGATAGAACATTTTGAGCAGATTTACAACAACTAATATCTCAGGTCAAACCGTATAATAGTTGTTATACAACTTGATCCCTCTTTTTTGGGTTATCCGAATGCCCCGATGATATGGGTGATTCCACCGCTTACCCGCCGTGCCAGCTTATAAAGGGCCTCAAGGGGCAGAAATATATTCTGGTGTTCAGTGTAGTATCCAAGATATTGTTCCGTATGATATGTGGCCTTCTCGCCAAAATCTGTTGATTCTGGTGAGGATTCCAAGAGCGGAAATATCCTTTTTACTGCGGTAACTGCAGTGTCAACATCCAGGCGCAATATGTGATCTATCACCTCTGCCCTGGTTGTGCCCTGCTGGGGGCTGAACTCCGGTATGTGCATAGCCAGGGTAAAGATGTGATATATAATGGCAATTCTCACTGAATGGAGTATTTCAAGGACGGTTCTCAACTCCTGATCCATTTTGATATCCGAGGTCTCCATCTGATACTGCCCGCTAACCCATTCAGCAGGACAATGTATCTCCCTGAATGCATCTGTGAGATCGAACAGATCCCGGAAAAAGGTGCGGCTCACCCGGGAGAAATCGGGGTATCGATTCAGATCCTCAAGGAAATCTGCTACCTGTCTGAGCTCCTGTGACTGGTGAAGGCTGGCTGCGTTTGCACTGAAAAATAGCCAGAAATTCGGGTCCAGCACCTTGATATAGCCGGAAAAGGCATAGACATCGGAATATGCAAGGGCGTATTCAGCCATGGACAGCAGCTGCCTAAATCTCGGAGAGTGGTCCTTGAGACAGATGAACTGGTCCGGATTGCGTTTGATGGCCTGTCCCACACCGCTGAGTGTAGTTGCAAGGAGCCCAAGTTGATGCAGGATGGCATTGTGAGGAATTGCCCTCATCTGGGATGCAGATGTGATGACCGGTTTGTCCAGCTCGAACTCCCGCTTGATGGCCCTGGAACCAGTGGGATAGAGGAAATTTTTGCCATAATCACTGAGAAGAGAGGCAAAGTCCGGATCAGTCATTATCTGCTGGTTGAATTGGCGAATGGTTGCAAAAAACTCATTGACATAATCCCAGTCATCATAGAATGGGTCCATATCTGGAGGGAGTGTTTCATCCTGTAACAAGCCATCATCTGTCATGAACTCCATCAGTCTGCTGAGGACAGACATGGCCAGGGCAGGGTTCAGGAAATATATATATCCGTCACCTCCCTGGAACGACAGCTCCTCTTTCAGTTTGATCCCTGTAGCCTTGAGTTCCTGGCGGCTCCGTTGAGGCATCAAGTATGAAAGTCTTGCCCTGAAATCAGCAGGATGGGCCCCGCGGCCTATGGATTCACCATGTGTGTTGAAGATTATCAGCTCTATCCCCTGCATCTCATGCCTCTCGAGAACCCTGGCCAGGCTGCGCCTGAAATCCTCCATGGCAAATCCTGCTGCAATCTGCCCGAGATGTCTTCCTGCATCTGAAAAGCCGGTCTGAACACAGAGTCTGCCGCGATTCTTTACGTATTCCTTGTAAAACGGGTTTTTAAGGAGCTCATCTACTATTCTTGCGCCATTTGTGAGGGCCTTTGGTGTCTCGAATAAAGGGGAGATATCTATATTTTTCTCTACACCAAAAAGTTTGGCAAAGTAGAGGGCAGAAAGGGCGGTAAAGGGGCTCTCAGTCTCTGCAATGAGAAATCTCACAGGAGATGAAGAGTCTATGTATTTTACTATCTGGCGCACCAGCATGAAGAGCCTCTTGGCAGTGGTGCGTTCAGCAATAAGAGAGCCAAAGTTGATTGTGACAGGCATCACATTGGCAAGGAGCTGATTCAGGGCTTTTATGTAGGTAGTCTTGTGGCTGGGGTCATCAGGGTCCCCCTCCATGCCTATGAGATTTCTGATTGCGTTATGAATCTGTTTGGAGTTGAGTCTTACATGGATGTGGCAGAGGCCCAGGCCGTAATTTTCCATCTCTGTGCGGAGGATACAGAGCCTTTGCTGCAGATCAGGGGTTTCCGTGGCCAGGTTTACCGCCCTGTCTATAATGGATACCAGATCTTCCTTGCACACCAGCCTCTGCTCTATGTCACAATACATGATACGGGCTGCCTGGCGCATGGCCTCCATCCCTTCCGGATCCCCCTTGAGGGCCTGGCTGAATGCCTGGTAATCCCTGCGTGTTTCCTCTATCTCCTGGGAAAGGAGCTTGATGACGGGTGCAATGCAGTCCCGGAGATCCTGTGTTCCTGAGGTGATTGGGCACTGGTCAAGGATCATCTGTATAGACTCCAGGTATCGCTTCAGCGCCATCTCCTTTTCTTGGAGACGAAATGTGAAAGATCTT
>JALSKY010000020.1 GCA_026988585.1 Deltaproteobacteria bacterium | reverse complement strand
GGCAAAAACCGGACAATTTATTTGTCAAAAAACCGGTCAACTTTATTTGTTGCTAACACTCCATTTGTTGCTAACACTCCATTTGTTGCTAACACTAACGGAATTATACTGTGCAAATGCCGGAGCAAGGTATTTGCGCCGAAATATTGGTTGGTTAACATCTATTTGTTCACATTGTATCTCCTGCAGATTCCATATTATGACTTTTCCTGGCGGTGCTGGCTCGTCTTAAAAGAGAATCGTTGTGCCAATTTCCATGCTTGCGCACTCCCTCCCTTCCTGGTATTGTCGTCCCAGTTCTTATTAAAAAATAAAATGGATTACCTTTTATGACGACAAATGACAATAAAACTTTTTTAAGCACCCGGGAAGTTGCTGAACTTCTGGGGGTAAACGAAAAGGTAGTGTACTCCCTTATTGCCGATAAGGGATTGCCTGCCACTAAAATCACCGGCAAGTGGCTCTTTCCCTATCATCTGGTTCTTGACTGGCTTGAAGGTCATGTGATCAACCGCCCGGAATCATCCTGCGGATCTGCTGCGGAAAGGGTGTTGATCCTGGCCGGAAGCAATGATTTATTGCTGGACAGGGTTATAGGTCGTTACAATCAGCTTTATGGATCTGAAAATCTGGCGGCTTTTGCTTCTGTGGGAAGCATGGGCGGCATTATGGCATTGAAACAGAACCTTTGCCATATCGGATCCGCTCATCTGATGCATAGTGATGAACAGCAATATAATTTTGCCTATCTTCAAGAACAGATGGGCAAACCACTTCCCGTTGCAGTAAAGTTTTGCCAGCGTACCCAGGGTCTCATGGTAGCCCCAGGCAATCCCAAAAAGATTCAAGGGATTTCATCCTTGGCAGAACCGGGAATAACCATGGTAAACCGCTCCCCTTCTACTGGAACCAGGGTCTTGCTGGATCATGAATTGAAAAAGGCCGGGATCCAGGGCGGAGATATAGATGGCTATGACCGTGAATTACCCTCCCATCTTTCCGTTGGCATTGCGGTCCTATCTGGTCAGGCTGATGTTGCCCTTGGCATAGAGACAGCTGCAGTTCAGCTCGGGCTTGATTTTATTCCCCTGCGACAGGAGCGGTTCGACCTACTTATCCATAAAAACGTTTTTTTTGCCAAGTCAGTCCAGCTTTTTATTGGAATCATAAATCACAACTGGTTTCACGAGGCGGCAGCAGAACTCGGTGGTTATCAGACAGAAGGGAGCGGACAGATCGTCTATCCAGACTAAGTATTTTTTCATCAATGCACCCAATAGGCTTAACAGTTGAATTTAATGCTTTCATCTTTGATTCAAAGGAAAATATCACATTAAATAAGGAGAAGAGACATGAACCTGAAGAAAATTTTAGTAATGATATGTTTACTGTTTATCTCTGTCACTGTGGCACATGCTGGGCAGACCTTGATGATGGCCACGACCACCAGTACTGACAACACCGGATTATTGGAATATCTTGCTCCTGAATTTACCAAGGATACCGGTATCACATTGAAATGGGTAGCTACTGGAACAGGTAAGGCCTTGAAAATGGGGGAAAACTGTGATGTAGATATTCTGTTGGTACATGCCCCGGCTGCAGAAAAGAAATTCATCCAGGCAGGGTATGGAGTGGACCGGCGCCAGGTAATGTATAATGATTTTATTATCATCGGTCCCAAAAATGATCCTGCCGGTATCGAGGGTTTAAACCCTTCAGATGCCCTGAAGGTTATCATGGAAAAAAAGGCCCTTTTTCTGAGCCGCGGTGACAATTCAGGAACAAACAAAAAGGAGATATTCCTTTGGAAACAGGCTGGAACCGGCGTTCCTGAAAAGGAAAACTGGTATATCCAGACAGGGCAGGGGATGTTGGCCACCATAAACATGGCAGCAGAAAAGAATGGATATACCCTGACAGACAGGGGAACCTGGATTAAATATATGTCCCAGAAGGGTGATCAAAACAACCTCAAAGTTGTCGTTCAGGGTTCTCCGGAATTGTTCAACCAGTATAGTGTCATAACTGTAAACCCGAAACGCTGCCCCAGTGTGAAGGCCGATCTTGCTGCCAGATTTTCAGACTGGATCACCTCGTCAAAGGTTCAAAAGATGATAGGAGATTTTCGTCTGCTTGGTCAGCCGCTCTTTACACCCAATGCCGGGAAATAGATGGATGGCCATGAGCATTTGAAGGCCGATCTGTTGCAGCTTGTTTTGTAGAGAATCTGCAGGGGGTGCAAAGTTCATAAGAGTTTGCACCCCCTGAGTTTCTTCAGGCGATGTGGAATAAATTTTCAGATCTGTTGTATATCGTTGCCAAATGCTCTCTATTGAGAAACTTAGGGTTTTGATTCCTTGGAACTGTTTCTAAAGGGCTTTTGTGAAGCAATAAATCTGCTTTTGTCCGGAGATGATGGTGTCTATTCTGCCATCATGGTCTCGGTTTCAGTCTCCTCCTATTCACTTTTTACCTCCCTGTTCTTAGGTATTCCCCTGGGTTTTTGCCTGGGATATTTCAGGTTTCCAGGCCAACGAATCCTGCGCACCATAGTAGATACACTACTTGCCCTTCCAACTGTCTTTATTGGGCTCATGGTCTATACCATGCTCTCAAGATCCGGTCCCCTGGGTGAACTGGGGCTGCTTTTCACAGTAAAGGCCATAGCAGTTGGTCAGGTTATACTGGGGCTGCCCATCATTATGGCCTTGACAGCTGCACAGGTGGAATCCCTTGACAGGAGGATAAGAGAGACCCTGATGGGACTCGGGGCCAGTCCAAGGGACATATTACTTGCCACTGTTCAGGAGGCCAGGTTTGGGATAATGGCAGCGGCTGTTGCAGCCTATGGGCGGATACTTACTGAAGTAGGTATCTCCATGATGGTCGGCGGCAATATAAAATATCATACCCGTACCATTACCACTGCCATTGCCCTTGAGACAGGCAAGGGTGAATTCGTCACCGGAATAGCACTGGGTATTGTTCTGCTGGTAATAGCCCTCCTGGTCAACACCATTCTCTCTTTTATCAAAAGGAGATGGCAGTAATGGGCTCGCTTTATCGGATAGAGGATGTAGACTTTCATTATGGAGGGCGGAGCGTGCTCTCCATCCCTGAATTCACTTTAAATCCAGGCTCTATACTGGGGGTTGTCGGTCCTAATGGAAGCGGGAAATCCACCCTGCTTCGGCTACTGGCCTTCATGGCAGATCCTGCACAGGGCAAGATATTTTTCAAAGGGGTGGATGGCAGAAAAATCACCCTGCAGCAGCGCAGGAACATAACCATTCTCCCTCAGGAGCCCTATCTACTCAAGAGAGATGTTTATGAAAACATAATCTACGGGCTCAAGATCAGGGGGGATAGGCAGAATCTCAACAGCCGTGTTACCAAGGTTCTGGACCTGGTAGGTTTGCCTGAACAGTTTGCCAAAAGAAGCTGGCGTGAACTCTCAGGCGGAGAGGTTCAACGAGTTGCCCTTGCGGCAAGGCTCATTCTCAGGCCGGAGGTGCTAATCCTGGATGAACCCACAGCAAGTGTGGATGTCTCCTCTGCCCAATCCATTATGGAAGCTGTCCTGTATGCAAGACATAGATGGGGCACCACCGTTTTGATTGCGAGCCATGATCATGGATGGCTTGAGCAGGTCTGTGACCAGCAGATCATGCTGCTCAGGGGACGACTTCTGGATGAAGAGGTGGTCAATATGATTCCTGGCCCCTGGATGGAACAGGCGGACTGCGGCAGGGTGATAAAAAGATATCCTGGTGGAGAGATTATCACCCTCTCCATGCAAGGGTATAATGGACAGGATTCTGTGGCCCTTTTGCCTGCAGAATCTCTGTCAATTCAGATAGGAGGGCATAAAGGCATTAACAGTGACTCCAATATATCTGCCGATAACATTCTTCCAGGAAGGATAACAGCCCTTCGGGAGAGTAGAAGGAAGGAGATTTTCATTGTGGAGGTAGTGGCAGCAGGATCACTTTTCCGCTTGCGAACCACGGCTAACAGGATAGAGATAGAGGGCCTATTCCCAGGTCGTAGGGTCAAGGTGATCTTGAACTGTGAACATGTACGCTGGCTATAAAAGCTGACACTGATAACTGCTTTTTCAATCAAAGGCCATGGATAATTTTGCAGGATCACCAACGGTTACCAATCTGACTCCAGCCCTGCGAACCTGGCGGAAATCTCCTCCCTGAATCACTGCGGAGGCAACGGCAGGGATATCGGTCACTATGGAACCTGAAAGAAGCTGTATATCCAGATCCTGAAGAACAGGAGTGAGGGGTGTGCTCGGCCCAACAAGCATTGTTAATTCAGTCTTGCGCCGCAGGGAAAGCATCTGGCCCAGGGTTCCATTTAACAAGGTTACACTGGTCATGGCCAGGATATCCGCCCTTGGTACCCATTCAGGGGCCTGATCTGCTGGGAGATCACTGCCTCTTGGATCCAGCTCAAGCACAACCAGCTCTCCTACACGGTCTGCGAGACGTTTTACAAAGGGGAAATGCCCTGCCAGGACCACACATTTATTCCTCCCTGCCCGGGCAATGATCTCTTCAGCATTGAGATCCAACCATTCATCAGGATAGCGTGGCAGCAAGGCATTTACTGCTGCAAGCCCTATGCTGTGCTCAACCGGGCTCATAGATAGCATGAGTCTGGCCAGTTCCTCACCTTCCATATTTTGCATATTGCCAGGATCATGGACATCATGCCAATCCCGATGATGATGCCCGTCACTCTTGACAGTGGAAGCAAGGCCTGCCCTGGACTCACCATGGACACGGGCTACCACCATGGTTAGATGCAATCCAACTATGACCTTTTCGATCTTTCCAGGGTTGAGTCGAGTGAAAAGTTCTTCACAAAGTTGATGAAATTCCAATCTCTGTCTCCATTCTCAAAAAAATAAAATCAGTCTCGGCAAGGGATCTCTTATGCCTGTATCAATACAACATGACCAGGTAAACTCGGCATAATGTAATGCCAATAATATCCGTGATCAAAGCAGTTGAAAACAGGTTTATCCATAGGATTGA
>JALSKY010000019.1 GCA_026988585.1 Deltaproteobacteria bacterium | reverse complement strand
GGTCTGATCCAGCAGCTCGAAGAGTCTCCTGCCTGAAAGGAGCATCCCGCCGAATATGGGGCCCATGCGATAGCCCCCGTAAACTGCTGCAGTAGCCATACCACAGACATAGAGTCCCGGATAGACCTCCCTGGTGTTGGTAACCACAGCCTGTTCAGCTGTCTCGGCAAACATGGAGCGTTCGCCCAGGGGTTTGCCTTCAGGGGTGTTCAGGACCACATCATTCTTTCTGGAAAAGACCCGAACCACGTCGTGGTCATGGCCTGTGGCATCTACTACAGCCTTGGCTTCAATGGTAAGAGGATCTACCGGCAGGTGGTTCATCTCTACCAGGCTGTTATTGATGACAACACCAGTAACACGGCCATCCCTGACAAGCAGGTCTTCTGCAACTGTCAGGTTGAATATATTGACTCCCCTGCGTGATGCCTCGAATATGAGGCCGGATGCAAAGGTGATGGAATCCGCTGCATAATACCCATCTCCACATGATTCATGGGGTATGTTGAACTCCTGCAGTAGCCCGATGGCATCCTCCTGGACTATCACATACTTGTATCCCATTCCTCCGCCCCAGATACCTCCTCCAGGCGCAAGCCTCTTTTCCAGGATGGTTACGTTATAGCCCTTGCTTGCCAGAAGCCCCCCCGACACCAGTCCGCTGGGACCAGCGCCTACAATGACCACATCGCTCTCTACTGCCCTCTCCAGTGCCTTTACATGGGTGTTGACAATGGCCCTGGTAATTTCTATCTCACGCATGTTTTGTTACTCCTTTTCATTATCTTTTAGTATTAGAAAGACGCAGCACTCACCGCACATGGTGCATGCCCCGTCTCCAGAGCGTTCCTTCCGGACACGCGCGGCCTTTTCCGGATCCATGGCCAACCGGATCTGGGTATCCCAGTCGAGACGTTTTCGTGCCCTGGAGAGTTCGTTATCCCATTCCATTGCACCTGGGATCTCCTTCGCTATATCTGCTGCATGTGCAGCTATCCTGGCAGCCATTACACCATCAAACACATCCTGTTCCGTTGGAAGGCCAAGATGTTCAGACGGCGTTACATAACAGATGAAATCTGCTCCGCACATGCCGGCTATTCCTGCTCCTATGGCTGAGGTTATATGATCATAACCAGGAGCTACATCGGTAACTATGGGGCCAAGCAGATAGAGCGGGGCCTGGTTGGTGTATTCCTTGATTCGTTGCACCGATTTTTTTACAAGGTGGATGGGTACATGGCCAGGCCCTTCGATCATGCTCATGACTCCACGGTCAAAGGCCCTTTTCTGGAGTTCTCCAAGAATCTTCTGCTCACCAACCTCCAGGGCATCCGAGGCATCTGCCAGTGCCCCAGGCCTCATACCATCCCCAAGGCTTAGAACACAATCATACCGTTCTGCAAGATCCAGCAGCCTGTCATACTGTTCAAAATAAGGATTTTCCCTGCCTGTATTTCTTATATATGCAGCTGTTATGGTCCCTCCCCGGGAAACTATTCCTTCCAACCTGTTCTCAGGAGGATATGACTCCAGCAGATCTTTGGTTATTCCGCAATGGACTGTAACGAAATCCACTCCCTGAGCCATCTGTTGCTCCAGGACCTGGAACATCTCCTCCTCATCCAGGTTGACCACAGCACCGCGTCTCAGCCTGGCCAGAGTGGCTGCTTCATATATTGGTACTGTACCCACTGGAACAGTGGATTTGGCAAGGACCATCTCTCTTATGTCAGGTATGTTGTCGGAGAGAGAGAGATCCATTACTGCATCTGCCCTTGCCTTCAGGGCTGCCTGAAGTTTTTTCTCCTCATGTGCCAGGGAGGATGTAAGGGTGCTGGCCCCTATATTGGCATTTACCTTGGTGGACGTACCTCTTCCTACAACCATGGTCCCTCTGCCTGTGCGATGCCCTACCACTACAGCATGGCCTGCCAGAATGTTTTTTACCAGCGTATCTGAAGCGATCCTCTCTTTTTCAGCCAGAGTCTTTAGCCAGTCAGGGACATTGCCCTTACGGAGCATCTGTAAAAGGGTCTCTTTCATAACTGCCTCCATTCAAGGTAGGATGATTTTTCCCTGTAAAAAAAATAGATAGTTTGGCTCTGGGCGGTTGATATCAGAGGGGAAGGGGCTGACAATCAAAAGGCCGCCTTCCGGTAGGGAGAGCGGCCTTCAACTTGCTTGGTTCTGCATGTTGGCAACCACGTTTCCCTCCGCTGGAATTACCCAGAGCAGGTTTCGGGGTCGTTGACAGATCAAGCCAACCTCTCAGCCGGGTTTCTCCCAGCTCCCCCAACGGGTTCGTTAGAATTACATACGAACTATTCAAACGCTAAAGAAGATATACAACCTTTAATCTTTGTTTGTCAAGCAAATAGGGTTGGAGAATCGTTTCAGCCAAGGGCTTTGCGAATTGTTGTCAAATATCGAATCATTGCAAGATGTTAATCCCTAAAGAAACATGATGAGAGCCGGCATTCGAGGCGTTGTTTGGAGGGAGCTCAAATTTTTTTCAATCTGCCTTTTGTGGTCACTTGAACTGCCAAAGCAGGGCTGCATACCCTCTGTCTCACATATTCGTCAAACTTGCGGGCTGCATGATCCAGGATTATCCTTTTCTCAGCAAAATTGCAGGGGGATATATGGCAACCATAACATTCCACGGTGCTGCTGGAACAGTTACCGGCTCATGCCATCTGCTCAAACTCGGGCGATACCGTTTTCTAATGGATTGCGGGCAGTTTCAGGGGCCTTGGGAGCTGGAAAAGATGAACTACGAGCGGTTCGGCTTCAATCCCAAGGGGCTCACAGGCCTTATTTTGAGCCATGGACACCTTGATCACTGCGGGCGTATTCCTGTCCTCTATAAACAGGGTTTTGATGGTGATATCTATTGTACACCTCCAACTCGGGATATCGCTGCCCTCATTATGATGGATTCTGCCCATATTTTGAAGGAGGAGTTTCTCTGGAAACAGAGGAGGCTTACCAGGGCAGGGATAAAGGTCAAGGAGCCACTCTATTCTGTTGAGGATGTATTTTATGCCCATCAGCTCTTTACCCGGCAGATCCTGTATGACAAACCTGTTGAACCGGTTCCGGGGGTTAAACTCACTTTCAAACTAAGGGAGGCCGGTCATATACTTGGCGCGTCCCAGGTAGTGGTGGAATTCAAGGAAAAGAAGAGCAGAAAGTGGAAAAAGATCCTCTATACAGGGGATATTGGTGATGGGGGCAGGCCCATGGTTAATGATCCTGCAGGACCGGAACAGGGAATAGATGCACTGATCATGGAATCAACCTATGGAGACCGGGATCACCGCTCCTATGAGGATTCGGTTCTGGAACTGGAAGAGGCAATCACTACAACTGTCAAGAGGAGGGGGACTGTTCTGATTCCTACCTTTGCCCTGGAGCGGACCCAGGAGATACTGTACCACATAGCCGAAATGAAACGGTCTGGTAAACTCTCCAAACGTGTGCCGGTCTTTCTGAACAGTCCCCTTGCCATAAATATAACCCGACTTTATGAAAAGCATCGCGATTTTTGCCAGGTATTTAATGATGGCAGGTTTTCCAGACGCAGATCTCCCTTTGATATGCCGAATCTCAAGTTTACGGAAACGGTAGAGGAGTCCAAGGCGATACACAATGTTGCAGGTCCCAAGATAGTCCTGGCAGGCAGTGGAATGATGACAGGTGGGCGCATAAAGCATCATCTCAAACACAATCTCTGGAAAGAGAATACCACTCTTATCGTGGTGGGGTTTCAGGCCATGGGCACCCTTGGACGAAAGCTTGTGGATGGTGCCAAGGAGGTCAGGATCTTTGGAGAGCCTGTTGCAGTCAGGGCCAGGATCTATACCATTAACGGGTTTTCTGCCCATGCAGACAGGAGCAATCTGATCCAGTATGCCAAGGCTGCCAGACCTGAAAAGCTCTTTATAGTGCATGGTGAGCCACATGCTCAGGGTGCGTTGCGGAAAACCCTGGCTAAACTGCTGCCTCACACAGAGATATATCTCCCAAGGCTTGGTGAAAGTTTCAGGATATGATTTTTATGATGGCGGGGTCTGAATAACCTGAAAAGGATGCAAGTCAGAGATGAAAAAGAGATGGAATTGCCATAGGCACAGAGTAGCAGCAGGTATGTCTGGCGGGAGATGGGGTGTCAGATTTATCCCTGGTTATATGTTTAACAGCTGCTGTATGGCCTCTTTCATCTTGGTGACGTCAAAGGGTTTGCCCATGATGAAGTCGGCCTGCTTCTCCTGGGCAAGCTCCTCTGCATGAAAACCATAGCCAGTGATTGCTATGACTGGGATCTTGGGATAATCCTTTTTCAGTATGGAGATAATCCCTATTCCGCTTACATATGGCATGGCTATATCTGTAATGACCAGGTCATAAGCATTTTCTTTGATCTTTGTAAGTCCTTCCAGCCCGTCTGCTGCCGTTTCTATCTCAAGACCAAGAAAGGAGAGATAGTCATTCAGCATCTGTCGGACTTCCGGGTCATCTTCTACTATCAATACCCTTTTCTTTTCAGACATATCAGGTCAGATAATCTCCTCGTAGAATTTTCATCTGTTCTACCTGGCTCAGCATTCCTATTTCATCCAGGATGGATCTCAAGGGATCTTTGTCAGGCAGCTCTTCCTGCGCAGCCTGGACCTGGGAGAGTTTTTCCTTCAAAGAGATAGCTATCTGTTGCAGGCTCTCCTTTTCCACGCCTCCAGTCTCTATGGCTGCTGCCAGACTGTCCAGTATGTTTAAGAGTTGTTCACTGCTACGGAGGGCCGCTTCCCTGATATCGTGTGAGATCGGTTCTGCAGGGCCGGTTTCCTGAATGCCGTCCTGCAGGAAGATCTCCTCTCCAATTTTGCAGCAGCCTTCCATGTTTATGGAAGAAATATCCCCTGAGTATTGTGCCTTTTCACCCTTCACGTTGTCAAGGATCTGGGAAAAACTGTTTTGATTTGAGGTCTTTTCAGTCCTTGCTTTCCCATTGTCCAACTGCTGAGCCTGATGAACGGAATGGTTCTGGATCTTCATGGAACCAG
>JALSKY010000018.1 GCA_026988585.1 Deltaproteobacteria bacterium | reverse complement strand
TTGATGATGTCGAGATAGAGGGCACTCATATCTACTGTGCAGAACTGATAAAGGGAGTGAAAGACCAGATGAAACCGGTATTCATCGTATCCTTTTACAGCACGGCAGAAGGTATGATCAGCCCTGGCCATGGCCCACCTGTCAAGTGGCTCCATCTCACTGAACGGAACTGCATCCTTCTCCGGGGTGAAGTCGTTAAGGTTACCCAGGAGATACCTGATGGTGTTCCTTATCTTCCTGTAGGCCTCTGTAAGTCTGTTGAGAATCTCATCAGAGATCTTGATGTCATCCTGATAATCCTCTGCTGAGACCCATAGCCGCAAAATTTCAGCCCCATATCGTTTTATGATCTTTTCCGGCGGGATCACATTCCCTACAGATTTTGACATCTTTTTACCCTGTCCATCAACTACGAAGCCATGGGTCAGGACAGAGCGGTAGGGTGGCGCATGTTTTGTGGCAGTTGCAGTGAGCAGAGAACTCTGGAACCAACCTCTATGCTGGTCCGATCCCTCGAGATAGAGATCTGCAGGCCAGGAGAGTTCCTCTCTCTGCTCCAGCACTGCTGCATGGCTTACTCCAGAATCAAACCATACATCCAGTATGTCCGTCTCCTTTTCTATATTGCTGCTGCCGCAGTTGGGACAGGTGTAACCATCAGGCAGAAAATCGGTGGCAGGTCTTGCAAACCATGAATCTGCCCCCTCCTTTTGAAAGGTTTCTACTATTTTTTCTGCTGCACCGGCAGGAAGTATAGGGGTTTCACAGTCCTGACAAAGAAATACCGTTATTGGAACACCCCAGGCTCGCTGTCTTGAGATGCACCAGTCCGGCCTGGCCTCAACCATACCCCTGATCCTATCCTTGCCCCAGGAGGGGATCCATTTTACCTTTTCTATGTTTTCCAGTGCCTCTGCTCTGAGCCCCTTCTTTTCCATGGAGATGAACCACTGGGCAGTTGCCCTGAAGATCACCGGTTTTTTGCAGCGCCAGCAGTGAGGATAGCTGTGTTCAATCTCCTCTTGGTGGACCAGGAGCCCTTTTTCGTCGAGAAGCGAGATTATCTCCGGGTTTGCCTTGAAGATATTTTTTCCAGCAAAACCCTGGATCTCATCCCTGAACTTCCCATACCTGTTCACAGGAGAATAGATCTCCAGACCATAGCGCAGACCGCTCTCATAGTCCTCTGCACCATGTCCAGGCGCGGTGTGGACGCAACCGGTACCAGTGTCCATTGTGACATAGTCTGCCAGGATGACAGGAACGGTTCTATCCATGAATGGATGGGCAGCGTGTGTGCCCTCAAGTTCTGCACCGGTGAGTCTGGCTACTACCTCTATATCTGTCTGGTCCAATACAATATTTGCAAGAATGGCCATAAGCCGGGATTCTGCTGCAATCCACAGTTCTTTTTCCCCACCGTTTTTGGATAGATCCACAACTGCCGCAACATAGGTGAACTCCGGATGCACGGCTACGGCCATGTTGGCAGGCAGTGTCCACGGGGTAGTGGTCCAGATGAGCAGATACCCTTTTTCAAGCTTCTTCCCAGCACTGTTGCCTATCCGTTCCAGGAGATCCTGCTCCATAGGAAATTTCACTGTAATGGATGGGGATTTGTGTTGGGCATATTCAACCTCTGCCTCTGCCAGGGCGGTAACGCAGGAGGGACACCAGTACACAGGTTTTTTGCTCTTGACCACATGGCCATGGCTGAAAATGGTGCAGAACTCCCTGGCAATAGTGGCCTCATACTCATATTTCATGGTCAGATAGGGATTCTCCCAATCTCCTATGACACCAAGTCTTTTGAACTCTTCACGCTGGATCTCAACAAAATTTTCTGCATATTCCCTGCAGGCCTCCCTTATGGAGAGCAGGTCCATCTCACGCCTTTTCTTGCCAAGTTTCTTTTCCACGTTGATCTCTATGGGAAGCCCATGACAATCCCAGCCCGGCACATACGGTGCATCCATTCCAGATAGCTGTTTATACTTGATTATCATGTCCTTCAGGACCTTGTTCACCGTGTGCCCCAGATGGATATGACCATTGGCATAGGGAGGACCATCATGAAGAATAAACTTTTTCCTCTCTCTGCCTGCCTCTCTCATCATCTGGTACAGTCCTGTTTCAGCCCATTTTTTCAGGATTTCCGGCTCCTTTTTGTTCAGGTTAGCCTTCATGGGAAATTTTGTTCTGGGAAGATTTAGTGTGTCCTTGAAATCCATCTTTTTTCACCTTGTATTTACATATTGTTTCTATCTGCAAGGCATCTCTGCTGGAAAAGAGCAGTTTTGCCGGATTCATCAACGGTCTTCAGCCTCAATCGGTGCAGCAAGGGTAGCTGTTTCATAACAGAGATGACAGCCCTTCTCATTAGTCCATTTTTCATCATGTCTCAAGAAAGTTTTCACCTGATGTTTAACAGTTTTCACCTCTTTTTCGATAAGCAGATTGAAAAGGCCTCAATGGAGTTGGTTCGTACTGCACTGAACCTTGCTCCAGGACATGGCTTAATGGAACATAGAGAAAGAATATCTACAGGGGAGCCATAGATGAAAGCTTTGGTAGTGGACGATTCCCAATCCATGAGAAACATAGTCAAGGCCGGTCTCAAGAAGATGGAGCTCTTTTCGGAGATCATAGAGGCAGAAAATGGTGTGGATGCCCTTGAAAAGCTTCAGGAACATCCGGCAGTGGATCTTGTTCTGCTGGACTGGTACATGCCTGAGATGGAGGGATATGACTGCCTTGTCAAAATTAGGGAAAATTCATCCCTGAACGATACCAAGGTAATGATGGTTACCACGGAAAATCAACAGGAAAACGTGATCAAGGCCATTATGGCAGGTGCAAATGAATACCTGATGAAGCCATTTACACCAGAGATGCTGGAGGAAAAGGTGAAAATGGTGCTGGGAAAATGATAAGAGTCCTCATCATCGATGATTCAGTAGTATTTAGAAAGATCCTCTCGGAGGCCCTGAACCGTGAGCGGGAGATCTCCGTTGTTGGCTGTGCCGTGAATGGCAAGGAGGCAATTCAGAAGATGGCCAGTCTCAGGCCGGACATGGCGGTTCTCGATGTGGAAATGCCGGAAATGAACGGTCTTGAGACCCTGGATGCAATGCGAAAGAGAGGAATCAAGACCGGTGTAATAATGTTCTCAACCCTCACAGAACAGGGGGCAGAGACCACCATGCAGGCCCTTGAGAGGGGTGCCTTTGATTTTGTGCCAAAACCTACCGGCACAGGTGCATTTTCCAAGAGTGTAGAGAGGATCAAGACCGAGCTGATTCCCAAGATCAAGGCATTTGCTGCATCGAGAAACGGCTCCGGGCCCATGTCCAGGGCCCTGCCAAAGAAAAGGGTGGCAGGCCCACAGAAGGACAGACCTGGTGCTGCAGCAAGGGCCGGTAGAGAGCGTATTGGCGGCAGGGCTCAGCAGAGTACTGCAGGGATGAAACCGGCCAGGCCACCGAGATCTGTGCCCGCACTATCCCTGAAACTTAAACCTGAGGCCGTGGGCATCGGGGTCTCTACCGGTGGTCCGAAGGCCCTGAATCATGTGATCCCGCAGATTCCAGCCAATTTCCGGCTGCCTGTTTTTCTGGTTCAGCACATGCCGCCGGTATTTACGTCACAACTTGCCAAGCGACTGAATCAGTCGTCGAAACTCAAAGTAGTTGAGGCAGAAGATGGGATGATTGTGAAACCTGCTACCGTATACATCGCCCCAGGAGACTATCACATGACTGTGGTTTCAAAGAATGGGCTCAGGGTAATTGATTTGAACCATGATCCTCCTGAGAATAGCTGCCGGCCGGCAGTGGACGTCCTTTTCAGATCATTGGCCAAGGTCTATGGGGGCAGAGTGGTGGCAGTGATCATGACTGGCATGGGAAAGGATGGGCTTCGCGGAGCAGAGGAGCTCAAGAGGCTTGGTGCCAGGATAATTGCCCAGGATAAAGCGAGTTCCACTGTTTACGGTATGCCCAAGGCAGTGGCTGATGCAGGGATATCAGACCGGATTTGTCCTCTGGAGAAGATTCCCGGGACCATCCTCGAGTTTTGCGGACACAGGTTTTGATCCTTTCATTGAGAAAGAGAGGTTTTTTATATCATGATTAGTCCTGAACACTTTAGGTTTTTCTCAGAACTGGTCAGAAGCTCCAGCGGCATATCTCTTCAGAAGGGTAAGGAATATCTTCTGGAGAGCCGTTTGAACGAGCTGTCCAGGGTGTTGGGCATGAGGGGAATAGATGAGCTCTATCGTAAGGCGAAATTCAACTCATCCCCAAGGCTCAAGGATCAGATTGTGGAGGCAATGACCACCAATGAGACCTATTTCTTCAGGGATCAGCACCCGTTCCAGGCCCTGAAGGATCATATCATTCCAGAATTACTGGACAAAAAAAAGGATACACGCTCCATGAGTTTCTGGAGTGCTGCCTGTTCAACAGGACAGGAGCCATATTCCATAGCAATGACAATCACTGAACATTTTCCTGAGTTGCTAAACTGGCGCGTGGATATCCATGCCACTGATATATCCCAGGCAGCAGTGAACAAGGGCAAAGAGGGACGGTTTACCCAGGTGGAGGTGAACCGGGGTCTGCCTGTGACCATGCTGGTGAAGTATTTCAAGCAGCAGGGGGCCTTCTGGATGATAGATGAGAAGCTGAAGAGGATGATCCGTTTCCGGAAGATGAATCTGCTGACACCGTTCATTGGGATCAACCGGATAGATGTGGTGTTTTGCAGATATGTTCTCATCTATTTCGATCAGCCAACGAAAAAGGCAATTCTTGAAAAGATTGCCAAGGTGATGAACCCGGGGGGGTATCTCTTTCTTGGGGCAACTGAGAGTCCTGCAGGGCTGCCGCCATGGATGAAGCGGGTGAATTTTGGCAGGGCTGTATGTTGGAAAAAAGAACAGGATTAACCAAGGAGATGAGCAGAAATGGGAATCGAAGATGATATCTTGAAAGATTTTTTGGCAGAGTCCAAGGAGAACCTGGAACTTCTGGATCAGCAGTTTGTAGAGCTGGAACAGGATCCGGAAAACAGCGAACTTATAAAATCAATTTTCAGGACCATTCATACCAT
>JALSKY010000017.1 GCA_026988585.1 Deltaproteobacteria bacterium | reverse complement strand
GTGGTGCCTGCTGATTACCCAAGGGGCCTTTAGGGGCTGCCGTGATGGAAAAGCAAGAACTCCTTAAGAAAATAAAGGCGATTTTAGAGGCCCAAAATTGCTCCATAGCAGTAGTCTTTGGCTCCTTTGCCGGGCAGGATGCTTCCTTCAGGGACATTGATATCATGGTTGTGATGGAAGGTGGCAAGGCACCCACACAGGCTGAAAAGGTCCATCTTGCCCAGGTGCTTTCCAAAGAGCTCGGTTACAAAGTCGATATAGTCGGCCCGGATATACCCAACATCCTTTTGAAGGCCGAGATTGCACGAAAAGGTTTGCCAATAATCGTTGAAGATCCTGATTTTTGGGAGCGTTTCAAGCTTATAGCAATTATAGATGAAGAGGATTTCAGACCCTTGATTGAAGAATTCTATGAAGAAAGATTTGGGATTAAACAGAGATAAGATACTGAAACTCATCGGTTTTCTGGATGAGGCATTAAAAGAGCTGAAGTTTTTGGGGCGCAAGGAGAAAGGCCAGGTTGTTTCAGGCAATTGGTGGAAGCTGGGATAATAGACATGGAACAGGGGAAAAGGCTTGAAGAGCTGGCAGGGCTTAGAAATGTTATAGCCCATGTGTATTGGGATATTGATTATGCAAGGCTTTATGACTTCATCACTGAACTTGATAGTGTTGAAGATTTTAGAAACAGGATCATGTGTCTATTAAAGGATTAGGGTGCAACTTTTCCTTGGAGGGTTGGAAGCAGATGACAATAAGTTATTAAAGATAGGTGGCAAAAGAAATCGGTGGTATGTGTTACGGGGTTATAAGCCTTACGGTTGGGAAATAAGACCTGTACCTGGCGACATCTCTCGTGATGAGCTTTAGGCCCAGCACAGCGGCTTGGGCCCCGATGAAGAAATCTGGCAGGGGGGACCTTCGCAGGCCCTTTCTTTTCCTGTAGTTTAGAAATGCCTTTCCCGCCAGGAACAGGGCCTCTTTTGGAATGTCAAGCATCTGGAAACCTGCCCTTGTCACAACGGATTCCAGGTCTTCTATCCGGGCGAAACCGATGGATATTTCAGAATAGATGACTGGATTGATGTAAAGTGTTCCTGAGTTGCTGTGCTTGTCCAGTATCGATTCAGACCAGTCGGCCCAGCTTGGATCATCCAGGAGGACATCCAGGATTATGTTTGAGTCAACCAGGACCCCTTTCACTCGTCTCTCCTTGTTAGCGCCATTATTTCATCGGTTGTCATTGCAATGCTGGCCGTTCCCCGGAGTTTCCGAAACCTTTTTGTTTCGGGTGCATGGCTTTTCTTCACCAGATAAACCCGGCCTTTTTCCTCCAGGAAATCGACCTCTGCCCCTGGGGTTATCCCTAACTTTTCCCGTATCCTTCGTGGAATAGTAACTTGCCCTTTAATAGTAACCTTCATGACCATGCCCCCTACAAAAGTAATACCAGTAATACTGTAATACCTGTGGAATCCCTGTCAATCCTTGCCTGAAATGTTTTTTTGAGGGGTTTTGCTGGAAAATTGACAAGAAAATTGTGAATTTTCATTTTCAGACAAATGTATAAATCGCGTTATCTTTACAGATAGGATTGGAGATGTGTAGATGTTTCATTGTGATATAGCCCATTTCCAAAGACATCCTGCTTGTGCCATGGAATTTTATGATATAATCATGGATGCTGTTTATAAAACATAAAACTGGAGCCATTTTATCATGAACGAACCACACTCATTTCATCTTGTGAGCACGGGCGTGTCTCTGTGGTAAACGGCTACCTTGGTCAACTCAAATACAAGGGCAGTGATGCTGCAAAAAGGTTCCAGGATGGCACCGTAACGGTTTTTGAGCCCTGGTCCATCCTGGCGCTTGAATTGATAGATGGCTGCAAGACTTCTTGACTTCAATCTCCAAACTACTTGGGAAGCGTTATATTATGGAATCATATCACAAGATATTTCTAAGTGTTTTGGGCACCAACGACTATATCCCTTGCAACTATTTTTTTACTGATAATCCTGACAAGATGGCCCAAAATGTCCGTTTCGTGCAGGAAGCCATTTTGTATATTGAAAGGGATAAGTGGCAAGATGGCAAGATCATCATCTTTACCACTGAAGATGCTGAGAAAAAGAACTGGCAAGATGATGGCCATGTTGATAGAGACGGCAACATATTAGAGAGACAAGGACTTGAAACAAGGTTGAAAAATTTGGGGGTCAATTATGAGAAGATCAGAATTCCTGATGGCAAGAGCGAGGAAGAGATATGGGAAATATTCAGGGCCATAGTAGCCGCAATTCCTGAAAGCTCCACCATCGAGATAGATATTACCCACTCTTTTCGCTCCCTCACTATAATTCAACTGGCAGTTGTCAACTATTCCAAGGCAGCAAAAGGGATCACTGTAGATCGTATCCATTATGGAGCAATGGAGAGCCTGGGGCCAATCTACGAGGTAAAAAAGATGCCCCATGAGCAGAGAAATGTCCCCATCTTCGACCTGACCCCATTCGATACCATTATGAGTTGGGCACATGCTGTAAACGATTTCAAAATCTCAGGCAGTGCAGAACATATTTCCAGGCTGGCAATGGGGCATGTCAAACCGATCCTTGCGGCAACGAAAGGAGAGGACAGAGAGGCCAGCGCAGTTCGCCATTTTGCAAAGCGACTCAACCAGTTCTGCGATGCCATTGCCCTCAACAGGGCCCCGGAGATAAAGAATGCAGCCCATGAGGCCAACAGTGCCCTTGAGGCGGTAAAGAGTACAAGTATCCTTCCTCCCATTGTGCCGCTGCTGGATGATGTTGCCCAAGCACTTAAGCGGTTTGAGAGAGAGACAGTTGCCACTGCCGTAGAGGCAGCGAAGTGGTGCGTGGAACATAACTTCATCCCGCAGGGCTATGCTATATTGCAGGAGAGTCTGATCACCTGGTTCCTGGAAAAGATAGGCAAAAAAGATGCAATCATGGACCATGAATTGCGTGGGGCTGTATCATCAGCCCTGTCTTTTTACAGCCAAAAATCCCCAGCAGAGAAGATAAAGGAAGAGCTACACAGCCATGCTGATATGATAGAGGACCTCCTGTCCATACCGGAATTGGAACAACTTTCACCCATCTTTGAACGCCTCAGGGCAAAAAGAAACAACATAAGCCATGCCGGATTCAACAGGGACTTGGTAACTCCTGGCAACTTCAGACAAGAATTGCAACGGATCATAAAGGATCTCCAGCAATTGATTTCTGCACAGGCAGAGATCCAAGCAGATTAGAAATGAAGGGGAACTAAAGATGAAACAGAAAAACAGAGCTGTTCTACTATGCACGGTTGGAACGAGTCTGTTCAGCAATTTGGAAAGGCTTGAGGAAAATTCCCGAATCCATCAGGCGTATCAGGCAAAAGAGTGGGGCCGCCTTGCCAGGACACTCCTCGAGTTTGATCCTGCTGATAGGATCTGCGGTGCAGAAATAAACACCGTCCATGCCCTCACCCGCAAAAAGCTGCCCAACCTGAAAAAAATCGTCTTCTTTGTATCTGATACTGAAGAAGGCGAAAACACTGGCAAGCTGCTCCAGGCATACTTTGAGAGCTGGGAAAACCATGAGTTTCAGAAAATAGAATACCGCACAGTAGATATGTTGCAGGACAAAGAGCCTAAAAAATTCAAGTCCCAGGGCCTTAGAAACCTGGTAAGGGAGCTTGGCGCAGCAATTCAGCAGGCCGGAGGTCCTGAGTTCTGTGCCATAGATGCAACAGGTGGCTACAAGGCACAGATAGCCATTGCTGTCATTATGGGACAGGTGCTGGATATTCCGGTATATTACAAACATGAACGTTTCCCTGAAATAATCGACTTCCCTCCCCTGCCAGTATCTTTTGATTATTCCATCTTGGGTTTCAATGCGGATATCCTTATCAAATTTGAACAGCACAATACTGTTCTTTCCCAGGACGAGATGCCAGCAATAGATGACAAGTTGCGCATATTTTTCAACGAAGAGGAGATAGACGGAGTCTGCCACTACGAACTGAACCCGGTAGGCATGATCTACCTCACTGCCTATAGACTCCGCACGCGGCAGCCACGTCCTCCAGGCAACCCTGCCGAGTCCAGAAAGCCGCCTACATTCGGGAACGATCATCACTATCCAAAGGGTTTCAAAGAGTTTCTAAACAAGGTATTCAAAGAAAATGACTGGATTCAGACCGCTCATACCTTGCCGTATTCTGGACAACAGGGCATACAGGGCAGAGGTTTCAGAGTTGTTCCTGCAGGAGACAAATGTTATGTTGAAGGATACTTCAAAAATAGAGATTTCGGCTGCATCTTTCAGACAATTCGGAAGATTGTCTTATCTGGGCTGCTATGTATCTAAATCGGAAGTACGGGAAATAGCTTCAGCCAGCATCATGAACATCAATTATTATAGGGTTACAGATAGACCCAAAATCTTCCCACAAAAAACAAGCAAATGAACATCTGATGCCAAACAGACACAATGAATTTAAATTCATTTTGCCAAAAATGCAAATAATAAAATTTTCAATAAGTTAAACCCGATTTTTTGCACACGTTTTGTTTTTCACGGAAACGGGCTGTTTTTTTGAGGCCATGACGATGACAACATATTGTTTTAATTGATAAAACACGCACAAACCAGCTCACGCCACGACCAAAGAGATGTGTAAAAAATATTTACACAACAAAAACAACACCTTACACTGGTTTTTAACAGCAATTAGGCTGAAAACTGGGTTCTCTGCGGCATTTTTGCAGACATGCGCAAAAAACGGCTTGCAGCTATCTGAAATTACGGCTATTCTCAGGGTAGGAGTCAGAATTGATGGACCCGTTCGAGGGGATTACGACAAAAGGCGACCTTGAATACTGGTCGCCTCTATATCTGTCAGAATTGATGGACCCGTTCGAGGGGATTACGACTTGGTCTTTAGACCAAGCACGAAAACTTTCTTTGCTGGTCAGAATTGATGGACCCGTTCGAGGGGATTACGACTTTTCAATTTCGTTTCTGGCCACCTCCACCAAAAAGTCAGAATTGATGGACCCGTTCGAGGGGATTACGACTCACATGGTATCCCATCA
>JALSKY010000016.1 GCA_026988585.1 Deltaproteobacteria bacterium | reverse complement strand
AGGATCTGGTCCCCCAGGGAACAATAAGGGCAATCCAGGAGCTTGGCATAACTCTGCCCCGCTGAAATGAAACTGATGTGGCGTAGTCTGTCCGGCCTGTTCTGCTGTTGCCAGAGGGTCCGGGGTGTTCTTCGGGTCACGGAAACAGAGGCTGCAACATGGATCATGAATGAAGATCATGGCCTGCAGTAGCTGTTTTCACTGCTGAGGTTTTATGACAGCCTCTTTGCTCCCGGCCTGAAAGCGGTATGTTGTTCCCATGAGTATCGGGCAGTTTGGGCCTGCTCCATGCCCAAAGGGGAAATTTATGGCGCAAGGGAATCCGTAACCTGCTATCCGCTCCATAATCAACTCCCTTAGCTCCTCTTCTGCTGGTCGCCTCTCTATCTGTTCACCTGCCGTTCCCATGTCGTTACCCTCTCGCCGACATTCTGCAGACAGTATGAAGCGGCCACACGCCAATCCTCTAATGGCCTGAAACACCCCGCGGTTTTTCAGGTGTGTAAACATCCTGTCAAGTTTGTAGAGAGGTTCGTTCAGGTCCTCTATGAACAGAATGGTATCATGCCAGACAGGTTCCGCCTCCGTTCCTATGGCATGGCAGAGACAGGTCAGGTTGCCCCCTATGGCTATCCCCTCTGCAGTTCCTGGTTCAAGCGGGGTTTGGGATGATAGTTTTGGAGGAATCCCCTGAATGACCAGGTCTATAAAATCTCTTCTGCTCTTATCACCGGTTTCCAGGTAGGTCTGCACCATTGGGGCGTGTATGGTGGGCATGGAAAGTTTTGCTGCAAGGATGGAGTGTATGAAGGTGCAATCGCTGAAACCGGCAAACAGTGGCAGAGAGCTATCCTTTTTTCTCTTTTCTATATCTGACCACTCCACCAGGGGCAGCCACCGGCTGGTGCCGTAACCCCCGCGCACAGCCCAGATCAGATGGATGCTGCTGTCTTGTATCAGGGTCTGGAAGAGTTCTGCCTGAAACCGGTCATGGCAGTGGAGGTATCCAGGAATCTTGCCTGCAGTCGGGTCGTGGACAGGATAACCGGCTATATTGGGCCAGGGTGGCATATCAAGTTCAGGACATCCAGCCTGAAAGAGCTGAATCCTTGCTTCGGGTATCCAACGAGCCAGATCGGACACAAACAGTTCTATGCCCTTCATGCTCTTTTCTGGATCAAGGGGGCCGGAAGGGGCTATAATTACGATATTCAGTGGCTCCATTCTGTTATTTTATCTCTTTTTTTAATTTTTAAGGAAATTGATGGTTCAGCATCTTTTTTCTGTCCTGTTGTCCGCTTGACTTGCTGTTATGAATTCTTACAGTTTTTTGTTGAAATGACACTAAATTTTTAAAAAATATTGGGAAGAGGATAGGCTGTTATGACTCAACAGAAAGATTATTATCAGATACTCGGTGTTTCACGGGATGCATCTCCCGATGAGATAAAGAAGGCCTACAGGAAACTTGCCCTCAAATATCATCCAGACAAGAACAAGGGCAACAAGGAGGCTGAGGAGAAGTTCAAGGAGATCAACGAGGCGTATGCAGTTCTCAGTGATCCTGAGAAGAAGAAACAGTATGATACCTTCGGTTCTGCCGAGTTCCACAAGCGGTTCTCTGAAGAGGATATCTTCAGCAATTTCGATTTTTCCAGCATATTCCGTGACCTTGGAATCGGCGGAGACGGGTTTACCAGGATAATATTCACGTCAGGAGGCAGAGGAGGCGGCTCCCCGTTCGAAGATCTCTTTTCTGCTGCAGGGGCAGGTCATCACGGCGGATATGAAGATCTTGGCGGCTATGGCAGTGCACGCCGTGCCCCCTACGGCTTCACTTCCCAGCACAGCCCTGCCCAGAAGGGAGATGATGTTGTGCTGGATATGACCTTGACACCCTACGAACTGCTCCAGGGTGACAAGAAGATAATATCTGTCCAGACAGGGGGTTTCCCCGAGAAGCTGTCAGTGAAGATCCCGCCTGGTATCACCCCTGGCAAGAAGATCAGGATTCCAGGCAAGGGAACCCAGGGGCCAGGGGGAAGGGGAGATCTCTATCTCAGGATAAACATAGATCTTCCTCCTGACTTCTCCTTTGAAAACGGTAAACTGGTTTATCAGAAATATGTCCCGTTCTCTACAGCCTGTCTTGGCGGAACTGTGCAGGTTCCTTCCATAGAGGGCGGGCATCTGAAACTCAAGGTCCCCGCAGGGATCCGGTGCGGACAGAAGCTGCGGCTCAAGGGTAAGGGGCTTCCCGGCAGGCAGGGCGGCAGGGATGACATGTATGTAAAGATAATGGTCGATGTGCCCAAAAGCCTTACAGGTGAGCAGAAAAGGTTGATAGAGGAGTTGAAAAGAGAGGGACTTTAATCTGTTTTGTTGCCAGGCGGTTGAAGTAGCAAAATATCTCGGGGTGCTCTCTGCTTCGCGTTTTTATTATTGTAAACTGCATAAATTCTATCCATCACGGAGAGATCTCTTTCCGGATTTGATATCCTGCCTGATCTTACGGGGCTGACTGCCCCGTTTTTTTTCCAGTTTCTGAACTTCTGAGACCTGTTTAAGCAAATGGCCGCTCTGTCGATAAGATAGGGTGAGGGGCAGGCTTTGTCGTGCCCCAACATATCTATCAAAAGATAAGGGGGAATTCCATGACAAGGACCTTTGTGAGAACAGCATCTTTTATCATCTTCTCCTCTCTATTGCTGATTCTTTCATCTCCTGAACAGGGGGCTGCAGATGAGTTCTGGATCGGGGCATCCTGTGCCCGTAGCGGTCCGGCCAAGGCCTTGGGTAAGGGATATATCAGGGGGTTCAACGCCTACTTCACATATCTCAACCAGAATGGCGGAGTCAATGGCAACAGGCTTACCATGGTGGTGAAGGATGATGGCTATGAACCCAAGAGGGCAGTTGAAAATACCGAACGGCTCATAAAGGAGGACAAGGTTTTTATGCTCACAGGCTACGTTGGAACACCTACCTCCAAGGTGGCTGTCCCAGTGGCCGAGGCAGCAGGGGTGCCCTTTTTCTTTCCCTTTACCGGAGCAGAATTTTTGAGAAATCCGGTTCGGCCCCTGGTTTTCAATCTCCGGGCGACCTATTTCATGGAGACCGAAGCAATGGTCCGCTATCTCGTGGATCGGCTGGGATTGAAGAGAATTGCCCTGTTTTATCAGGATGATTCCTTTGGCCGGGCAGGGATGGCAGGACTGAACCTGGCAATGAAAAGGAGGAACATGACCATTGCAGGCAAGGCTGCATATCCAAGAAATACTGTAGCAGTAAAGGCCGCTGCTGTTCGTCTCAAAAAGGTCAATCCTGATGCCATAGTGATGATAGGGGCATATAAGCCCTGTGCTGCATTCATCAAGTTTGCCAGGAGTATAGGGCTCAAGGATGTCAGATTCATAAACATCTCCTTCGTAGGCAGCAAGGCCCTGGCACAGGAGCTTGGTGCAGATGGAAACGGTGTATTGATTACCCAGGTAGTCCCGGATCCATGGGATACCTCCATAAAGGCTGTAGCGGAATACCAAAGGCTTATGAAGAAGAGTTATCCGGATTTTGAGCCGGGATTTGTCAGCCTGGAAGGTTTTCTTGCAGCAAAACTCCTGGGCGAAATCCTGAAAAAGGCCGGCACAGCCCCTGACAGAAAGGCAGTGCTGGCAGCCGCAGAGGCGATCAAGGGTTATGACCCTGGCGTTGGGGTTACTGTTTCCTTTTCTGCCAAAGATCATCAGGGATTTGAAAAGGTATGGCTCACCATGATCCGGAACGGCAAAATTGTTCCCGTGAATATTTAGTGTTGCAAAGGTTGTGTTTCCCATATTTGGAGGATAGAGATGGAAAAGTTGTTTCAACGTCTTGGTATATTGAAGACCTTTTATGTCTGTTTTGGTTCTGGCATCGTTGTTCTGGTCCTGGTGTGGGTCATGTCATATCAGGGGATGAAGACCGGTGTAGATGGATTTTCATCCATTGCTGCCATGGTAACCGCCGGGGACCATGGTCAGAAAAAAGGCGGTGGGATGGATGTCATGAATGAAGTAACCCGTTTAAAGGCCTTGATAGCCTCACTCATGGCGGCTGAATCGGATGAGGAGATAGAGAAATATTTGAGAGAATCCAGGGGGGTAATAGAGAAGCTGTCACGATATTTGCCGGATGGTTCACACCTTGCAAATCTCCAGAATGCAATAAAGGGGCTTGCAGAAACAAAACATCAGCTCCTGTCAGAGCAGAAGGTCTGGAATGGTGAAAAACAGCTCATAGAGGAAAAATATTCAGTTCTGAGACGGATCCTTTTGGAAAGAATAGATGATGCAGAGGCAAGGATGCTGCTGAATGGGGAAAAGGTCATGCAATCCGGCTCTGTAAAAGGGATGAGGATGTTGCTGCTGGGGATCTTGGACAGGGATTATGTAGAGGTTTCTGCTCTGAAAGATCTCTATGATCAGACCAATTCCCTCATGACCTTGCTCTCTCAACTTGACGATGTGGAACGTGTCAGCTATCTGCCCATATATTCCGGGAAGCTGGCGGGCATCGTATCCAAGACAGATGAGCTGCTTTCCCGCCTGGAGGCATTGGGTATTGAGAAAAAACAGCTCCATGAGTTAGGCCAGTTGCTGGAGTTCATGAGCAGCAAGGCAGAAAGGCTCCTGAAGCTCACCGGTAACCAAATTTCATTGCAGGAGAAAAAGAATGCCGACACCAGAAAGATAAATGGTCTCAGAGATCTGTTGCTCCTTGACGCCCAGAAGCTGGCGCAGGAGATCAACAGGAAGGTTCAGGTTCAGGCATCTGAACTCACATCCATTGTTCAGACCAAATCCCAGATCATCATGATAGTGATCGGTTTCAGTATCCTGGCATCCATACTTGCCTGTTATTTTGTGAGCTCTTTTGTAAAAGGGCGTCTGAACAGTATAATGACCCTGCTTACCCGGGTATCCAGAGGTGACCTCTCCTCAATCCGGAAAGGTGATATCAAGGGCTCTGACGAGTTTGCAAAAATACAGGAGCTCCTGGTGCAGAGCATGGGTACCGTGGCTGAAATGCTCAAGAATATCAAGGCGGTCTCAAGAAATCTCCTGGGAGAGGCAATGAAGATGGGTGAGGT
>JALSKY010000015.1 GCA_026988585.1 Deltaproteobacteria bacterium | reverse complement strand
TGCCCTTGACACCGGCCACAGCAGCACCTCTATATCCGCAGCCCTGGGAATGACAACTGCTGCAACGCTCAAGGGTGACAAGAAAAAGGTTGTTGCTGTCATAGGTGACGGTTCAATGACTGCCGGCATCGCCTTTGAGGCACTGAACAATGCCGGGCATCTCAGAAAGGATCTTCTGGTGATTCTGAATGACAATGAGATGTCCATATCTCCAAATGTCGGAGCATTGTCATCGTTCCTGAGCAGGAAGCTCACCAGCAGGATGGCCACCAGGCTGAAGAAGGACCTGGAGGGTTTTCTGAAACGCTCGGAGCTTGGGGAAAACCTCTGGTCCCTGCTGAAAAAGAGTGAGGATTCACTGAAGAGTCTCCTCACTCCTGGAATGCTCTTTGAGGCATTACAGTTCGAATATGTAGGTCCTATTCCTGGCCATCATTTAGAAACACTTATTGAGACCCTCAACAATGTCAAGGAGGTGCCTGGTCCGGTATTGCTCCATGTACTTACCAAAAAGGGAAAGGGTTACAAACCGGCTGAGGAACACCCTGACCTGTTCCATGGCCTTGGGCCCTTTGAGATTGCTACAGGCAAACCAAAAAGGCCTGAGTCGCCTCAACCGCCCTGCTACACTGAGATCTTTGGCAACACATTGGTACGTCTTGCCAAGGAAGATCAAAGAATTGTGGGCATAACTGCTGCCATGCCTGCTGGCACCGGGCTGAAATACATGGCAGAGGCCATTCCGGAACGGTTCTTCGATGTGGGGATTGCTGAACAGCATGCAGTAACCTTTGCCGCCGGTCTTGCCCTTGAGGGGATGAAGCCGGTGGTAGCCATCTACTCCAGCTTCATGCAGCGGGCTTATGATCAGGTAATTCATGATGTATGTCTCAGCAACCTGCCAGTGGTGTTTGCTCTGGACAGGGCCGGGCTAGTTGGAGACGATGGACCAACGCATCATGGTGTGTTTGACATCTCGTTCCTGAGAACTGTACCAAATCTGGTGGTAATGTCTCCAAAAGATGAAAATGAGTTGCAGCATATGCTCTATACTGCCATTAAACATGATGGACCGGTGGCCATTCGTTATCCGAGAGGAACCGGCATCGGAACAGGACTGGACTGGAAGCTCAAAAAGATAGAGATCGGTAAGGCTGAACTGGTGCGCCCCGGCAGGGATCTCACCATTATTGCCGTAGGACACACGGTGAATACAGCCATGGAAGCAGCGGAAAGAGTTGCTGAACAGGAGGGGATCCAGGCATCTGTGATCAATGCCAGATTTGTAAAGCCCCTTGATGCTGGAACCATCTGTGAGGAAGCTAAAAAGAGTGGCAGGGTGATTACCATAGAGGAAAATGCCCTGATGGGCGGCTTCGGGTCAGCTGTCCTGGAAACCCTTGCAGATGCAGGCATTGCTGATCTGGCTGTAAAGAGACTCGGCATACCTGACAGGTTCATCGAACATGGCAGCCAGCCCCTTTTGAGAAAAGAGGTGGGGATCGATCCCCAATCGGTTGTCCATGCAGCAATTCAGTTGATGCAGGGCAACGGTTCAGATACAGGAACCAGGCATGTTTGCATGAAAAGGGTCTGAGTGAAACATCCATATTGACCAAGATCATGCTGGCACGGATAAAGATCAATGATTTATCCGTGCCAGCCCCATCCCCATGCATCATCCCGAATTGTATACTTCAACTACCTGAATAGAGCAATTTTTCTTGAATCATTATCTGGTCAGGATCTATTTATTCCTTATGAGTCTTCACCAAAAAGATGAAGCTACATCCGCAACAAATCCTTCCGCCATCTGATGTGTACAATCCAGGTTCATCGGACTGTCTCTCATTCTCAGATGACAGCAGCTATATCCCGGTTTGACTGAAAGCGGCACAAAGTTTCTGTTGCACCCTGTCTGCGGCTTCGACATTAATGTCGCCCTAAAGATTTCCCAACGATTTTACCGACACAAAACTGTCATTTTTATGACAGAGCGACATTTTTACCACCTGTTTTTGACATATTTTCATGAAGAATCTTTTAAACAGATATGGCAATGCGGGGAAAAAGAAAAAACAATACAGAACGACCTAACAATAAAACTCAATAATATCAAGAAATTAAATACAAAACATCCTTAATAACAGTTTTGACGCCACACAGCTCCATGAATTGGCAGGAATTTTGCATTTCTAAAAAACAAAAGAACAGGATGGAAAAGAGATGAATTGCAAGAAAAACCCTAACCGTCCAACACAACCTGCGATATGCAACAACTGCAAAAGAAAGTGTGAACGGGCAGGCGGACGCAGGGGGAACAGACAGAACAGATAAAGTTACACAGGGATACGGGGAATTTCCTTCACTCCTTCCTTAAAAAATCTTTGCTCAGGATTGCCTCTACGGCCTCATCGCCGCCTTTAAAGACCTCCTCCTCAGAAGGAAATTCCCTGGCCCTTACTTCTTCACAATATTGGGCCACTGCACTCTTTATCTCAGGGGCAAGATTCAGATAGCGCCTTACAAATCCAGGCGTAAACTTTTCAAAAAGGCCAAGCATATCATTGGTAACCAGGACCTGACCGTCACACCCCTTTCCTGCACCGATCCCTATAGTAGGGATGGAGATCTCTTCCGTGATAAATGATGCCAGTTTTTCAGGGATGCACTCCATCACCAGGGCGAAGGCCCCTGCATCCGCAACTGCCTGGGCATCACGAAATATCTTCTCTGCCTGCTCAACATCTCTTCCCTGCACCTTGAAACCGCCAAGAGAGGTGGCAGTCTGTGGCGTGAGACCTATATGTCCAACTACAGGAATCCCTGCATCCACCATACGTGCAATGGCCTCCGCAACTCCAGTTCCGCCCTCCAGCTTTACAGCCCCTACCCCGCCCTGTTTCAGGAACCTTCCTGCATTCTGCAATGCCTCTTCAGGTGAAACCTGATAGGACATGAAAGGCATATCACCAACTACCAGTGCATTTTTTACGGCCCGGGAGACTGCAGCACAGTGATGAACCATCTCATCCATGGTAACAGGAACAGTGGATTCATAGCCAAGGGCTACCATGCCAAGGGAATCGCCAACAAGAATCATATCCAGGACATTGGTACTGTCCAGCAGGGCAGCCATGCTGAAATCGTATGCGGTCAACATGGTGATGGCAGGGCCTGTTCCCTTTCTTTTTCTGATATCTACAGGCGTAATTGGCATGGATAAACACTCCTTTCCGGATAAAATGACAGGCAGCAGGAACTCATGCTGTTTTGCAGGTAGCCTTTTGCAGTAAACAAAGATTGAAAAAGAGTAAAAAAATCCGGAAAGAGGACCTGTAAGCCGGGTTCTGTACCCTGACAGGAGTCAGGGTGATGATCATTCATCTGGGATGCCGGTTGCCCGACACCTCAAGCGATCTACCCGGAGGCCTCGGACGGGCAGCCCTCTATCGCCTCCCTATTTGATCTTGCTCCAGGTGGGGTTTACCTAGCATACAGGGTCACCCCTGTATCTGGTGAGCTCTTACCTCACCTTTTCACCCTTACCCCTAAAAGAGGGGCGGTCTCTTTTCTGTGGCACTTTCCCTGGGGTTACCCCCGGTCCGTGTTACGGACCACCTTGCCCTGCGGAGCCCGGACTTTCCTCCCTTCAGGAGTGACTGAAGGGCGATCATCCAGTCCTCTTTCCAGGAAAGAGTTATACTACAACCATTTCAAATATATGTATTGTGCCAGTGAAAGGCAACCGCCTGGTAGCGGCAGTCAACCTACTGATTTTTCAATGCATATATTATGCGCTGACATGACGGACAGAACATGACCTTCTCATCCCTCAAAAGCTCATTGTAGAGCTGGGGAGGAAGACTCATATTACAGCAGCTGCAGGTACCATCATCCACTGCTGCCACCACCACACCATTACGCTTATCCGAAAGAAAACGGTAACGGGCCATGAGATCCGGCTTGACCTCCTTGGCCACCTCATCTCTTTCAGAGGCAAGGGAGTCTATCTTCCTGTTCAGATCTGCCGATGCCTTTTCAATATGTTTTTTTAGGGCCAAGGCCTCTTTCTCATCTGCAGCTATATCCTCTTCCATCTCTGCAACCTTGGCCTTGAGCCCCTCCATCTCCTCTTCGATCTGGAGGATCTCATCTTCCCGCTCTTTGTTGGCCTTCTTGATCTCCTCGATCTCCTTCTGCACCGCCTGGTACTCACGGGCATTCTGGATACTGCTCATCTTCTGCTGAGACTTCTTCAGACGCTCGGTTTCCAGCTCGAGTTCATCCTCAACCTCGGTCTTTCTTGTTCGCAGATCAGCCAGCTTGTCCTTGAGAAGATCGATCTCAGCCTGCTTTTCAGCCATCCTCTTCTCAACAGCGTTAAGCCGTACAGGCAGCTCATCCTGTTCCTTCTTAAGTTTCCTGATCTCCAGGTCAATGCCCTGCAGCCTTACAAGAATTGATAGTTCCGGTAACATTCATCCCCTCTTCTTTTATCTGAATTTTTTTAAAAAAATGCCTCAAAAAGAAATATAATGTAACGGGGCCCTCTCCTTGGAAAAGATTTCAACCTCAACTCCGAGTTGAAGTTCCTGCCCCTTTTCCATGAGAAATTCCGCCATCTTTTCAACAACAGGATATTCAGTGGTGAAGTGGCCGGCATCTACTACCAGCAGCCCCAGCTCCTCTGCCTCCATGGCAACGCTGTGTTTCACCTCAGCGGTAACCAGTGCGTCTGCGCTGAGAAGGAAAGCTGACTCCAGGAGGCTCGACCCTGAACCACCGCAAACTGCTATCCTGGAACATTCCCTCTCAACAGGCCCGGCGTATGAGAGTGCAGCACACCCTAAACGTCTCCCAACCAGATCCAGAAAATCCTGCCCTGACATGGGTGCAGGCAAGCTGCCTATCCTGCCCATTCCACTGCCAGGCACTGAAGACAGGCCGGGCAACAAGGGCCCTTCCACCTTGAGATTCAAGAGTTGAGCCAGGCAGTCGTTCACACCGCCTGGAGCTGAGTCCAGGCTTGTATGAAAGGAGGCAACCGCTATATTTGCGCAGAGAAAACCCGCCAGGAGGCGGGTATTGGGTTTGGAGGTATCCAGCGTCTTTATTGGGTGAAAAATGGCAGGATGGTGAGTA
>JALSKY010000014.1 GCA_026988585.1 Deltaproteobacteria bacterium | reverse complement strand
GTACGCACTACCAGGTCATCCTTGACATGCTTGACAATCCTGTCAGTCTTGGGATTGAGATAGTAGGGGATCAGGTTGGCTGCCAGATACTCCTCTGTAAATCCAAGCTCCTTGCCACGCTGATTTATCCGGAGTTCAAGCTGGAGTTTTCCTGGATCAAAATTATCTGCAATGTTTTCTACCCCATCTATCCGGGAGAGCCCTTGTTCCAGTATCAATGCTGCCTGATGGATTGGTTTGATATTCCTGTGTTGCTGGCTCTTGGGCCATGAGAGTGATATCTCTATATCTGCCCGCACGATACCGGCCTTGGGTTTGGTAATGGTCAATCTCTGGATTTTTATATCCGAGAGCTCTTTTTCCAACTGTTGAACCAGCTCCTGTGCAGAGTGTTTTCTGGTTCCGAAGGAATAGCTGCCCAGGGTTACCACAGGATACACCCAGCGTTCCAGCCAGTTTCCAGGTTCAGGCTTTTTCAGATTTATGAATATCTGAAAGAGGTCTTCTCCAATATCGAATTCCATCTTGTCGTTGAAAGACATTCCTATATGGGTAGCCACTGATTCCAGATCGTCTGATGGTATGGTCACCATCACCCGTCTCTCTATATCTGTTACTACCTTTTCCGTATCGAAGATTCCATGATCCGTTGTGAGCTTTCCCCTTATGTATATCTGGTCGGTGTCGAAAGGTGGGATCAGATTGAATCCAAGCAATATCTTGCCAGCAGCCAGGGCAACAGCCACTATAACCAGTGAAGAGGATAGTGTTATCCATTTCCTGTTCATCAATGGAAGGAGAATCCTTTTATACATAGCCCTGGCAGGCTCCCAGTTGGAGAAGGGGCTCCTGGCAGCGTCCGGCCTGCAGATCTCCACTGCATGAACAGGCAGAATTACAAATGCCTCAAAGAGAGATGCGATGATTACCGTGGAGACAAATATGGGAATTATTGAGAGAAATATCCCTATCTCTCCGCTTATCATCAGGAGCGGAAGGAATGATATACATGTAGTGAAGGTGGCAGTGCAGACAGGCCAGAAAACCTCTGCTGCCCCGATGATGGATGCCTGAATCCGGTCCAGCCCCCTCTCCATATGCCTGTGGATATTTTCACCTACAACTATGCTGTCATCTACTACAATTCCAAGGGCCATGAGAAAGGAGAAGAGGGAAAGCATATTGATGCTCTCTCCTCTATATCCAAGATAGACCAGGGCTATTAGAAAGGTAGTAGGCATGCCCATGAGAACTATGAGAGAAACCCGCCAGTTGAGAAAGAGATAGAGGGAGAGAGCAACCAGTATCAGCCCAACTACAGCGGATGATTTTACTGTGTTCAGCCGGTTTTTGACATATACTGAGAGATCACTGTACACTGCAAAGGTAAGCCCAGGCCACTCCTGCTCCCACTGCTCTATTTTTGATCTTATGAGCCTGGAAAGCTTGGTGGATGAGCCGTCTGTTGTCTTGAATATGGTGAGGGAGATGTTCCGCTGGGCGTCGAAATGTGAAAGACTCTTGGGTTCGGACAACTCCTCCCGGATCTCTGCAATACTGGAAAGGTGAAGTTTTTTGCCAGCTATTTTGATAATGAGGGAGTTCCACTGGTCCAGATCTGCAGGTCCACCTGGTGTGGTGATATACAGATGATTGCCGCTCTCCTTTATTTCCCCCAGTGGAGAGTTGTTGATGAAATCCCTGATAGCTGAAACTATCCGGGCAGGAGTGAGACCAAGGGCCTCTATCCTGTCTGCATGGAGGAATATATGGATCTCCGGATCTGCCTTGCCGTTTATAGTGGCCGAGGAGATATGATCTATGGATTCCACGTCATCCTTGACGATATCTGCAACCCCCTGCAGGGTCTTCTCATCTGCCCCGCTTATGGAGAGGGTGAGTAGGGGGTTCTTGTCTATCTTCCTGGCAACAGTTGGATCATCCATGTCCTTGGGAAAGTCTGATCGTATCCTGTCTATGGCATCCCGCACACGAAACAGGGAATCGACTATGGATGCACCTTGGTCCAGGGTTACCGTGATCAGGCAGGAACCGTTCCAGGTGATCGACTCCACCAGCTTGACTCCATCAAGGTTCTGTACCTCATCCTCTATCCTGGATGTGATTATTTGATCGAAATCATCTGCCGAGGCCCCGGCATAGCTGGCCCTGATCTCGATTTTGTGGGTCTTGATTACCGGAAATATCTCCTGTGGCAGACCATGATATGATATTAGGCCTGCAAGTATGAAGAGCAGGGTAAGGGTGTGTACAAGAGATCGCCGGTGAACAAAAAATTTTACAATTCTCTGGGCTGCAGGGCTTATGTGAGGTTCCCTGCCAGGAGGCGTTCCTCTGTGGGAGAATTCGTCCATCTCCTGCTCACTTCTCATGGGATCATCACCTTTACAACTTCACCCCAGAGCAGATCCGGTATGGGCTGGAAGATCAGATCCAGACCATAACTGTAGAGATAGTCGTTGTCCCGATCCAGTTTGAGCCTCTCCACCTCTGCCATGATATGGTACTGCTTCCCTGAAGAGCTGATGATCCGTATGGCTGTTTTGTCTCCTCTCTTCAGGTGTTGACGTATCTCTTTGAACTGTTCCGGCGGCAGAACAATATGGAGGCGGGCCCTGGATATATCCAGCATCCTGGCAAGAGGCTGTCCGGCAACGGCATATTCATACTGTTCCCTGTATCTTTTAGACAGATAGAGCGGGATATCGAATCTGGGAGAGGTCTTCTGCAGCATATCCTGGATGGTTGCAATGGCCTTCCTCGTATCTGCCTGCTGTTTGCCATTGGCAATGAGTTTCATTCTGAAGGATATGAGATCTATCTCAACGTCCTCTACGGCCTGGGGCTGCACGTGTTTCTGCTTCAGCAGCCCCTTGAACCGCTGGAATTTCTTCTTCTTCAGTCGGGCAGCCCTGATGAGTGCCTGTTCCTCTTTTTTCAGAAGCTCCAGTTTCCTTTTGAGCTCTGCAATTTCAGCCTTTTTGAGCCTGTTATCCATCTCCAACATGGGGATTCCTGGATTCAGGACCTCTCCCTCATCTATATTCCAATGAACTATCTTTCCACTGATCTCGGCAACTATCTCATAGGAACGGTAGGGAGAGTAGGCCGCACTCATAAAGGTATCAGGATGGAGGACTCCTGGGATTTGGCAGATGGCAGCCCCAGGGAAAAGATAGAGGCTAAAGATCGTGATGAAGTATATGAAGATTGTCCGGCAGTTCATAAGCAAACCTGTGTTATTTGAAACTCAAGATCAGAGTGACGAGATAAGGGTAGCCTGTATAGGAAGACGGTTCAAGAAAACAGTTGCTCCAGTTCATTTTCCATGGCTACCATTGCCTGACCAGGATCTGCAGCCTTTTCCAAGGGCCCTATGACCGGGATACCGGAAAATTCCCGGATGGTTCTCCTGTTGTCTTTGACTATCTCTTTCAAACAGTAGGATGGTGAAGGTGGGGCTGGTCCGCTGTTGAGGATGACCGTTCTTATGGGGATCTTGCGGCGGGAGAGGGCCTCGATGCTCAAAAGCGTATGATTTATGGTGCCAAGCCAGCTACTGGATACTATAACCGTCTCCATATCCATCCTGGCAATCAGGTCTATCAGCAAAACATCCCTGTTCAACGGGACCATGAGGCCCCCAGCCCCTTCTACCAGCAGGATACGGTCCTCTTCAGCAGCAGCCTCTTTGAGGGAGTTGATTTTATCCATAAGTTTTTCTGGATTCAGTTTCTTCCCCTCCTTTTCTGCAGCAAGATGGGGGGACGCCGGAAAGGCAAAACAGTCCAGGGTTTGCAGGACAGAGCTTCTCCCCTGGTTTTGGGCGCCAGTGTAATGCTGCATACTCATCTGAATGAAGGTTATATCCGGACTTTCTGGGCCATCCTGGCATCCTGTTGCAACCAGCTTTACAACAGATGTCTTGATCCCCCTCTTCAGGAAGAAGAGGTTTAGCATGGCTGTGACGAATGTCTTGCCAACATCTGTGCCTGTACCTGTAATAAACAATCTCATTGGCATAAGGTCTGCTGTATCCTTTTCAGTTCAGTCGAGCTTGATTGAGAGTGCACCGAGATAACGCTCAACACTGGGGCCCAGCACCTCGAGACTATATCCTCCTTCCAGTATGCTTATGGTCCTGGCACTGCAGTATTGCTCAGACCATATTCTTATATACTGACCAATCCTGCCATAGGTGCTGGTGCGGAACTGCAGTCCTGACATATCATCCATCCTGTGGGCATCAAAACCTGCAGCGATAATCATGGCGTCAGGGGCAAAGGTCTCTATTTCAGGGGTGATTTCCTGGTCAAGGATTTTTATAATCTCCTTCTCAATCCCCCCAGCCATCAGAGGAATGTTGAGATTGCGGCCTTTTCCAGCACCCTCTCCAGTCTCCTCCCTGAATCCTGTGCCTGGAAAGCTGAGAATCGGGTCTTCATGGATGCTGATATAATAGACATCAGGATCTTGGTAAAAGGTGTCCTGAATACCGTTTCCATGATGGGCATCAAAATCGAAAATGATAATTTTTTTTCTGCCATATCTTTTCTGCCAGTATCTGGCAGCAATGGCTGCATTGTTCAGGAAACAGAATCCCAGGGCATGGGTTGGATCTGCGTGGTGTCCAGGTGGGCGCACGAGACAGAAGGGTGGTGCTATTTTGATCCTGTTGCTGATCTGGGCCTCCAGTAGATCTATGGCCTTGATCCCGGCGCCGGCAGCGAGCATCGCTACCTGATAAATGGAATATGAGAGACGGTTGTCAGGATGATCCAGGAACTGTCTTCCCTTCAGGACCCGTTCTTCGAACCTGAACAGGTATTCCTCCTGATGCACCATGAGCATATCTTCCCAGGTGCAGGGAACAGGTTCGTAGAAGGTGATGGCCTTGGCCAGCGGCCCTTCTTTCAGGACATCCAGTACTGTAGAGATACGGGCCGGAAGTTCGGGGTGATCCTTTCCTGGATCGTGTTCAAGAAATCTCTCGCTAAAGACTATGCTGATAGGAAGAAACTCATGCCTGTTCACATCCGGGCTCCTTTTTTCGCTTGCTGTTCCCACTCCCCCTTCTTCTCAGGTTGAGATATACCGATACTATCTCTGGATCATCCGAATCTGTCTCTTTGAACCT
>JALSKY010000013.1 GCA_026988585.1 Deltaproteobacteria bacterium | reverse complement strand
TTTTTCCGGCCTTCCTGCTCTTATGGATCAGGACAGAAATGTTCTGGATATATGGTTCCAGTTTTTCAGCATAACCCATGTACTCCTGGTAGATGGCCTCTGCATCCAGGGTCTCAGCATTGAGGAGCTCCTTCAGGATGAAATTCTTTTCCTGAACATTGTCCTCCAGCTTCTCTCTGAAAAGTATAGGGTCGAGCAGATCTTCTACCTTGATGCCGTTCCTGACGATTTTGTCCTCGTAACATGGACCAATCCCCCGGCCTGTAGTTCCAATCTTCTTGCCATCACTCTTGGCAGCCTCTCTCGCAAGATCCAGTGCAGTATGGTATGGCATGATCAGATGGGCATTGCCGCTTATCTTCAGTCTGTCAGGCCCTACAGGAAGTCCTGAAGCTGCAAGACCATCCATTTCAGAAATGAGAATCCCTGGGTCAAGGACCACGCCGTTACCTATGGCACAAAGCTTGTCTTCATAAAGTATGCCGGAAGGAATCAGATGGAATATGAATTGCCTGCCCTCTACCACCAGGGTGTGACCTGCATTGTTTCCTCCCTGGAACCTGACTATCATGTCACTGTAGTTGGTCAGGAGATCGACTATCTTGCCTTTTCCCTCATCACCCCACTGGGTGCCGATAATTATGACTGTTGCCATTAACAAGACCCCTTTGGAAATCTAAATCAATCCAACCCGTCAAACTACTGAACCCTGGTTCAAAAGTCAAACCCTGGATTGCAATTCATTTTTGCCCTCTTTCGTAGTGCACAATCTGGGATATAATTTCCTTGTAATAACACAACCCCCTCGTATATTTTTTATCATGATTTTATTGCTTACTTGAGCGCTCTGTATGATCATCTTGTGCAGGAGATGAGCTCTGAGGGAGGAAACAGGCTGACAGATGGCACCTGGAGAGAAATGGATATATGAAAGTGGTCTCCATCCAGGGGGCCTGGCAGACCATTTGTTGGATGCCCTGGAGAAACAGGGCACTGTGCTGCTCGGTCCCGCCTGTTCAGATCCTGAAATCCGGCCTCAGTCTGTTTCCCATCCTGCAACAGAGTCAGGTCCCGTACCGTGCAGCCCTCTCTATGGTTTTGGACCTGCTGGTTCCGCCCTTCTCTTTGCCAACCCTGTTGAGACCATCACCTGCAGCTCCACCAAGGATCTCGTACCATTCTTCTCAAGACTGGAAGCCGCCTTGAACGCCGGATTTTTTACTGCAGGCTGGTTCTCCTATGAATTTGGGGCTCTTCTGGAACCCAGGCTCAGACAGAAGATCTTTTCTGATATCCCGTCAGCACCGGATTCAGAGGCCCGGTTCATCCAGAAGGCCCGAGGCTGCCCGGCACCCCTTGCCTGGCTGGGCCTCTATGAGAGCTGTCAGGTCCTGGACAGGGCCTCCTTTCTCTCGGCGTGCAACCGGATTTCAGAGGATTTCTTCCAGTCCCGTTGGTGCAGGGAGGGCAATGAGCCTGAGATCTCCTTTCCCATCTCTTCACAAGAATTTTGCCAGGCAATAGAAGATATCCATAACCTGATAAGGGCAGGGGATACATACCAGGTGAACTACACCATATCAGGGGAGTTTGCCGTCTACTGTAATCCTGCATCACTCTTCTTTCATCTGTGGCAGAGGCAGCCGGTCTCATTCAGTGCCTATGTGAACAATGCTCCATATCGCATTTTGTCCCTTTCTCCAGAGCTCTTTTTCCGTCTGGATAATGGATGGCTCTCGTCCATGCCCATGAAGGGAACAGCCCCCCGAGGTTCTGCCCCTGATGAGGACAGACATATCCGGAAGACCCTTAAAAATGATATGAAGAATCGGGCAGAGAATGTGATGATAGTGGATCTGATAAGAAATGATCTGGGACGCATCTCGGAGACAGGCAGTGTTCATGTGCCTGAGCTGTTCAGGATAGAGGAGTATGAGACCCTTTTTCAGATGGTGTCCCTTGTCCAGGGAAGGTTGCGTGCTGATACAGGCTGGCAACAGATCTTTCAGGCACTGTTCCCCTGCGGCTCAATAACCGGTGCACCCAAGATCCGGACCATGGAGATCATCTCAGACCTGGAGAAAGGGCCTCGTGGTATCTATACAGGGGCCATGGGCTATATTGCGCCCTATGGGAGCAATGCGGTCTTCAATGTTGCCATCAGAACCCTGGAATTTATAAAGAACCAGGGAAGGATAGGTGTTGGTGCAGGCATAACCATTGACTCAAAGCCGGAGATGGAGTTGGAGGAGACCCTGCTAAAGGCACGATTTTTATCTTCGCAACTGAAGATGCTGCAGAAAAGAAAGAGGGATTGCTGCCTGATCAGGGGCAGGGCAGGATGAGATCATTGAAAAATAGAACCGGGATGATACAGGGTGGCAGAAAGGGGTTGGAGAGGTTTGGCCTGATAGAGACCTTCAGGTTTGATCCCTGGCTGACAGCATCATCTCTGCAGGGCGACCAGACAGGTTCTGACCAGATGGATGGTGAAGGGTTACTTCATGGCTACTGGCTTCTGGACCTCCATCTCCAGAGGATAGAGAGGTCAGCGGAATTTTTCAGCCTTCCATTTTCCAGGGAAGATATCCTTTCCGCCCTGGCCGATGTTGCCAGGAAAATTATAAGTACAGGCAAAACTGTTCCTGCCAGGACAAGACTGGTGCTCTATGGAGATGGCCTGGATCTCTCCTGGCAGTGGCTGCAGGAGCTGGATCTGCCTGTCCGTTTCTGTCTCTGCACTCAGGTCCGGTCAGACCCTGAAGAGCTGGTTTACCACAAGACCACCATGAGATCCTTTTTTGACAGACACCGTCAGGGATTGAGGGGAAAGGGGCTTTTTGAAACGGTTTTTCTGGATGGTCACGGGCATCTTTCAGAGGGGACCATAACCAACATATTCTTGAGATTAAAAGATGAACCCCTGCTGCTCACGCCGCCTCTCTCCTGCAAGGTACTGCCGGGGGTACTCCGGCAACATCTCTTAGAGAGGAAAGAGGCCAGGGAAGAGCTCCTGGTGCCTGATGACCTTGACAGGGCAGAAGAGATATATCTTGGCAATTCTGTAAGGGGGCTGCTGCCAGCCATCTATATTCGTGGGCATAATGGCGTATAGCGTTTGAGATCTTCTGCAGGGTATGGGGGGCCGGCCTCAGGGGGCAACTCCTCATCTGCCTTGTGGCCTCCCGCCCCCTCACATTTAAATTATCTTTCTCACACCTCTATGGTCTCTCCAGGGGCCATGGCTGCAAGGTTGGCATCGCTGTGCTGGGCCTTCAGTTCCCTTTCGAACTCCCGGGCAGTACCAGTGAGGACTGGAAATGTGCCATAGTGCATGGGCACTACAATCTTTGGAGAGAGAAGCCTGCAGGCATAAGCAGCCTCCTTGGGCCCCATGACATAGTGGTCTCCTATGGGCAGCAGGGCTACAGTCGGCCTGTAAAGGGTTCCTATCATGGCCATGTCGCCATAAAGGGCAGTGTCCCCAGCGTGATAGATCTTTGTGGAGCCGTTTTCCAAGGTGATTATGAAACCTGCTGCCTCTCCGCCATATATCAGCTCCCCTTCATCCTGTATGGAGGAGCTGTGAATGGCCGGAACCATGGTTATGGTTATCCCCTTGGTGGAATAGCTTCCCCCGATATTCATTCCGGTTACATTGGGCAGGCCCTTGGTGAGCAGATATTGCTGTATCTCATGGATGGCTATCACCTCAGTAGATGATGATGAGGCCATCTCGATACAGTTCCCCATATGGTCGCTGTGTGCATGGGTTATCAGAATAATGTCTGCATCCATGTCGTCACGGATGGATGCCGGGGCCTGGGGGTTGTCCAGCCAGGGATCTATCCATAACTTTAACCCCTGTTCTGTTACTATTCTGAAGGTTGCATGTCCCAAAAAGGTCAGCCTGTTTCTCATCTTATTCCCTCTTTCATCTATATTTTATTTTTGTTGCGGTGTTGTTTCGCTGCAGTTTCTTTACAGGTGGTTGAAGCGGAACTGAAGAGATGTTTTTCATATATCTTTCTGAAATGGCTGCCGGAAACATTCAGAAAATCCGGAAAATGGCAGGTTGAATCATGCACCGGGGCTATGTATCGTTGTAGCAGTTCTTCCATTGCCCTTGTCTCATGGTACATCCTTTCCATCCTGTTGCGTGCCTCTTCTGTCCTGCCATAACGTACCATCAAGTCAGAAAACCTCTCATCCAAGGTGACTATCTCTGTATGTTTGACCCGTTTGTCTGCATAATTGACAATAAGTGACTCATCAGGCCTTTCATAGCAGGAGACAGGGCGGTCAAGCTGAACATGTTGCCTTACTATCCGGGCAATGCTTCTGTGCCCCATAGCTTTCAGGATCTCACCGCCCATTTCTGCATGGCCAGTCCCTGTAAAACCCCTCTTTATCTCTATGGGCTTTGCTATGTCGTGCAGAAGGGCCCCCTGGGCTATAAGTCCTATATCCAGGGATAGATGGTGTTCATGGTTCCTGTTGATCATGTGTGTCAAAAAAACGGCAACTTTGAACACCTGTACCGAGTGCCTTATAATATGAACCGGCACCCTGTGTGATCTTAACAGGGCTATGCAGTCCCTTGGATTCATCTGGTTCATATCAGGGGAATATGCCAGATGGCAACGGTTTGCTCAACTGTAAAGTAAGAACTCTCGATCCGGTCATTATGATGAAAAAAGGAGATTTAAGGAGGTTTTTTGCGAAAATAGAAGTTTTTGAAAATATGGAGGTTTGTTGATTAACATCATAACCTTCTGTTTTTCTGAAAGAAAAAGTATTCCTTGAAAAAAACTCTTTTTTTTGAGGAGTTAGCAATATGGGGTCAGAAAAAATCACGTCTTTTTTAACGGTTACCGGTTTGTTGAAAAAAAGACGGAGAAGAGGAAGAAATCGACTGAAACCATTTTTGACACTGCCATGCAGTTATATTAAGAAATTATCATCTTTTTTAGGTCAATGTTAGCATTTCCTTTTTATTAAATTTTTTTATCTTTCAACCCTTTTTTTGTTGTTTTTTTTGACACAAGCACGGTGACTGTTGTCATTTTTTTCGGCACGTCTGTGTGGTTAACATTAAAATTGAACTGGTAGGGTTATTTTTGCGCTGTTGTTCTGTTTTTTTCATAATAAAGGCAGTTGTTCAGGGGTGTGTAAGGGATGAGGGAATTCTGGGAAGAT
>JALSKY010000012.1 GCA_026988585.1 Deltaproteobacteria bacterium | reverse complement strand
TGAATACAAGACCACTTTCAATGTATATGACAGTCTTGGAAATACCCATGCCCTTACGGTCTATTTTGACAGATACTATGATGGCACAAACTCTCCTGAACGTGAGTGGGAGTTCATAGTCACATCAGAGCCAGGTGAAGACAAGGCAACCACATCTGCAGGAGACGCAGGAGATCCTGGTCTGCTCATGAGCGGCAGGCTAACATTTACTCCAGAGGGTCAGATAGCCAACACAAACGGTATCCATTACGACGATCTTCTCATCTATAAAGATGCCGTTACAGGAGAGACCCTGGACACTGCCGTCCGTCCACAGATAGGAGAAAACGGATATCCGGAGATGGTAGCATTCTTCCTTCCAGCAAGCGGGGACGGTATAGCAGGTACATCCAATGACTCCTCTGCACAGCTCATAGAGATGAATTTTGGCGCCAAACTCCAAGACACAGGCACTCAATACAACTGCACCACTGAGGCCATCAGCACAACCCAGTTCGCCAACCGTTCCAGCACCATCTTCTATGACCAGAACGGTTTTGGCGCAGGCTTCCTGGAATCCCTGAATGTTGACTCTGAAGGTGTTATCTCCGGCAGCTATTCCAACGGTCGAATCATACAGCTTGCCCAGATCGCCCTGGCCCGGTTCAACAGTCCCACAGATCTTGCCAAGGAGGGCGGCAGCCTGTGGCGTGAGACAACAGCCTCCGGCGCACCAGTAACCGGCCCGCCCCGCACCAACGGGCTGGGAACCATTGCAGCAAATGCCCTGGAGCAGTCAACGGTTGATATGGGAACGGAATTTGTTAGGCTTATCACTACCCAGAGGGCATTTCAGGCCAACTCAAAAGTGATAACCACTACAGATGACATGCTACAGGAACTCCTGAACATGAAGCGTTAAATGGTGTGTTAGCCCAATTTCAAACTTGAGATAAACGCAAATGACCAAGTGAATTCTCCGCCCCATACAAGACGGTGGAGAATTCACTTTTAATCCCTTACCAGAAAAAATCTTATTCCAGACCTGTGACATCAGTGACAAATCCCACATATTGGATATCAGGAATATTGGCACCAAACAGGATCACTATCCTTCTTCCTCTCTCAGCCGCTCCAACTCTGCCTTGACCAGATCAGCATGTTTTACCTCTTCTCCCTTTCTTTTGGTGCGCACCCGGACATTCTTCCATCTTGCTGCGACCCTGCCATCAGGATCTATAATGAAGGTGGAACGGATCACGCCCTCATAGACCTTGCCATAATTCTTCTTCTCTCCCCAGGCGCCATATGCCTTCAGCACCTCCTTTTCAGGATCGCTCAGAAGGGTAACCTTCAGCCCATGCTTCTCAATAAACCTTCTGTGTGATGCTGGTGAATCAGGACTTACACCGAGAACCACTGCATCCATTTCCTGAAAATCCGGCAGTCTTTCTGTAAAATCACATGCCTCCTTGGTACAGCCAGAGGTGTTGTCCCTGGGATAAAAATAGAGCACTACCCAGTTCCCTCTGAGTTCTGCCAGTGAGATATCCTGTTCATCCTGATTCTTCAAGGTAAACAACGGGGCATCCATACCAATCTCAACCATGAGCATCTCCTCCTCTTCATATATTCAAACACTACTGCTTTACATGGATAGAAAAGGCTTAAAGTGATTGTTAACAATCTACCTTATCTTCATATCAGTTCACAATAGCTGAGACAAATACGTTTTTTGCTGTTGTGTTATTGACATTATTAAAATAAAATGTTTATATTTTGCGCCTCTTTCAGGGCCCAAGGCTTTCAAACCCATTTTACAGGCCGGAGACTGATGTAACCGGCATACTTAGGAGGCTGCTTATGGCAACAGCAACTCCGGCATATGCTGGGCAGACAGATCAGAATAGAAGAGTCGCACCTTCCAGGGCGATAAACCGCTCTTATGCATCGGGTTATTCCAGTCATCTGGTGGTGGAGATGTGGAACACCCCCTTTCAATCCCTTGCTGATGCAGGACATATCGGTAAGATACTCAGCAGGGCAGGGACCACCATGGATCATCTGGGCAACAGCAAACAACCTGAAGTTCACGTATATCAGTTCAATCCCTACGGAGTTTCCGGTACTGCATCCAGTGAACAGGCCCATATTCTCATCCATACCTGGCCGGAAAAATCCTTTGCAGCTATTGATATATTTGCCAAAGACAACAACTCTGCCCATGCGGTTCTGGAAAGATTGAAGTCGCGGCTGAAACCCGGACTGTGCAATGTAATCGAGATGACCCGGGGCAGACTGCTACAGATGGAGGACACTTGACTCGTTACTGGTGGTCCGAGAGAATCGGACCGGGTTTTACACATGGCTATGAGATTGAACGGCTCTATGAGGAGCGCACGCCTTATCAGAAACTGCTCATTTTCGACAATGAACAGTGGGGCCGCGGCCTGATACTGGATGGAATAGTACAGGTCACCTTTAACGACGAATTCATATATCATGAGATGATGGTTCATGTTCCCATCATGGCCCGTTCTCAACAGGTGGAATCCGTATTGATCATAGGTGGTGCTGACGGAGGCATTCTCAGGGAGGTTCAGAAACAGCCACAGATTAAACGGATTGTTCAGGTAGAGCTGGATGAGGCGGTGCTAAGGGCATGCCGCAAATATCTGCCTGAGATCAGCGGCGATTGGGATGACCCAAGGGTGGAACTGGTCATAGGTGACGGTGCTGCTTATGTTCAAAAGGCCCGCAAGCATGGAGAAAAGTTCGACCTGATAATCCTGGACTCGACTGATCCCATCGGCCCATCCATAGTCCTCTTTGAGCCACCGTTTCACCAGGATCTGGCTGCATGTCTCAGTTCAAACGGCACCATAATCCGTCAATCAGGCCTTCCCAACACCATGCCAAAGGTTATGCCCTTTGTAATGGCAAGATTCCAGGATGTCCTGCCTCAAGTAGAGGTGTATCAGGCCCCGATGCCAACCTATGGCGGAGAGATCGCATTTGTAGCAGCGTCTAGGGATGGGATATCGGTCAAGGAGCCGGGCATGGAGTTTGTCGGCAGATACTACAATCCAGAAACCCATAGGGCAGCCTTTGCCCTGCCTACCTGGTGGACAAAACTCATAGAAGAATATGAGGACAATGGAAGAGTGCCGGTTGAGCCATTATCCTTCTGCTGATCTATCCTGCCATGACAAGCCCATCTGTTTTCTAAGTGATTTCGGGTTGGATGACCCCTATGTCGGTATAGTTAAGGGAGTCATCCTCTCCATTGCCCCCAAGACAACCATTATCGATATAACCCACTCCATAACACCCTTTGATATTACCCAAGGGGGATATATTCTCTCCAGAAGCTTCAGACATTTCCCTGCAGGCTCCATTTTTCTCTCAGTAGTGGATCCTGGAGTTGGCAGCAGCAGAAAGCCCATAGTCGCCAGGACGGAAAATCACTTCTTTGTGACACCGGACAACGGTATTCTCACACCACTGATGCCGCAAATCCAGGATGCCAGGGAGATAACAGAACGCAATCTCTTCAATCCTTCAGGTCAGAGCAGCACATTTCACGCCAGGGATATCTTCGGACCGGTTGCAGCACACCTTTCAACTGGATTCCCGTTGGAACAGGTTGGCCCTGCACTCCCAGACCTTGTCACCATTCCCTTTCCCCAGCCGGAAATCTTAGATGGCTTGATCAGGGGCAACATTATCTGTTTTGACCGGTTTGGAAACGGAGCCACCAACATAACCCAGGTCCAGATGGAAGAGCTGAAGAAAAAAACAGGGGCAGAGAAGCTCTCAGTAGAGGTAAACAGCAGGAAGATCCCCTTGGGAAAGACCTTCAGCCAGGTAGAGTCCCTATCCCCTGTTGCCCTTGTGAACAGTTTTGGCGATCTGGAAATCTGTATCAACCAAGGGAGCGCAAAGAAGATTCTTGGCATTGCCAGGCATACAGAAGTTATGGTTTTCCCTGACTGATCCCCTCTCCCATCTGTTTAAGGCACCACTTTACCAGGCAGGCAGCTCCCATTCCTATGACAGCTCCGAAAAGGGCTCCAGCCAGTACATCCAATGGGTAATGTACCCCGAGATAGACACGGGAATATGACACCAAGGAGGCAAGTATCATGAGGGGTATGCCTGCCCTTGGATAGAAACAGAATATAAAGACCGCCAGGGTCCAGTTATTGATGGCATGGGCAGACGGAAAGGAGAGGGTGTTTTTTACATGACTTACATATTCAGACGTTGTCACCACCCAGTGTCCCCTTTTCCATGTAGTAATTCCTATCAACTCGTCAAAGGGTCTCGGACGCTGGAAAAAGGGTTTGAGAATATCATCACAAATAAAGTCAGCCAGCAACACAGCAACTACTGCTGAAAAGATAACAACCCGCTCCCTGTTGCTGCCCATCCAGAGCCTCCAGATCACAACCACTCCAATGGCTGCCCATAGGATATTGCCAGGATAGGAGAGGAAAAACATCACCATATCCATCACTGAAGAGTGATGGCCATTTATCTGATAAAACAGACTGAGATCCAGACTGAGCAACCACTCCGGAAACAGATGGAAGGATGTGGAATTCATGGTGTTGGCCAATCTTTCAGATCAATCCCATGCCACAATCGGTATCGGCGGAATTCGCCATTTCCCATGGATATTTCAATGGGAGCCATTGGCCTGACCTCACGAAAACAGGCTTGTAGCATTTTGGGAAGCCGCCTCCCCTTGCCTATTACTATCAGGGCATCCCATCCCATTTTTCCTCCTGGGCCTGGCCACAGCTCATACTGACTCTTCACCCTGCTGCCAGGCTGGCGCCATCTGTAAACCACAGGTTGGCCTGGCAGATAGAAGGCCAGTTCACTTGCTGTCTGCCTCTTCAAGGTTATCACAAAGGTCCTATCCGGTTTCGGCAGGCCGGCAATGCGTCTTCCAGCCTCAGCCCCCAACTCATGCCACCCCCTTATCCTCACTGTAGGATCCTTGCGCGTACCGTACAGGCTGGTATTGGGCAGCCATGCAGGCATGGAGTAGAGCAGAAGAATGGCAGCCAGCCCAAAAACAATGCCGATTTTCAAGAACCTGCACCCCTTGAGCAAAACGGGAGAGAACATGCCAGCCGGCCTTCCTGCCCAGAGCCATGCAAGCAGGACCGCGCCAGAAAGGTAGAAAGGCGCCGGCCAGTTCGCATTCACT
>JALSKY010000011.1 GCA_026988585.1 Deltaproteobacteria bacterium | reverse complement strand
ACTCCTGATAAGGTGATAGTTGTAAATTTTAAGTCCACACAATAGGCTGAACTCTGCTGTTATACAACCAATTTTTGCCCCTAATTTTCTGCATATAATTCATGTAATCTGGTGAAGAATGGTAAACCATTACCATCCCTTCTGTAGTGAACAGGGCTTCTCTTCTCTCTGTTGCTTTCTATCTTTATTGGTTGACGTGGCCTTGGCTCCGTGGTATATAAATCCCGCTTTACGGGGGGCTGTAGCTCAGTTGGGAGAGCGCGTGAATGGCATTCACGAGGTCAGCGGTTCGATCCCGCTCAGCTCCACCATTGATTTTAACTTTAAAAAGCTGTCAGGCCTTTTATAAGGCCAGGCAGCTTTTTTTGTTTTTCTGTTCTGTTTTCTGTTTTGTTTAATGAATAAGGTCTCATTCATCTGTTGACAGGTGAATGAATTTCGGTTACAAACCAAATTAAATAATTAAATATTTTTTTGATCTGAAATATGAATGTATTTGGAAATTTATAAATTTATTGGGACTAAAAATAGGATTTTTTTAATCTTTTTTGCAGGAGGTTTTTTAATTTCCCCTAACAGGTGAATCATACTTTAAAATATAGGCGCGGGTGCAGTGCCTTGAAAGGAGGAATCGGGTGTGATGAGTGGTTTTGAGGCCATCGTCATCTATTTGGGAATGTCTTTGCTGGTGGTGTTTCTTATGCTGGCGGCATCCGCGGCTCTTGGCCCTTTCCGTCCTGCGCCAGGGAAGGCAACTACTTATGAGTGTGGCGTTCCGCTCCTGGATCCAGGCCAAAAACGTTATGATGTCAAGTATTATCTCGTGGCAGTTCTCTTTCTGGTTTTCGATCTGGAAACCATCCTGATCTATCCTCTCGCAGTCAACTATACCAAATTTGCCGCATCCGGCTGGCTTATCTTTTTTGAAATCTTTATCTTTGTGGCCGTGCTTTTGATAGGTCTTCTCTATGCCATCAAGAAGCGCGCAATAGATTGGGAATAGGTGATATCTATGGGATTACAGGCTTACTCAGGCCCTGGATGGCTCCTGACCAAGGCTGAACAGATTATCAACTGGGGGCGCAGCAGGTCTCCATGGCCTCTGCCTTATGGAACGGCCTGTTGTGGCATAGAGATGATGTGCGCCCTGGCTGCAACCTATGATATGGCCAGGTTCGGTGCAGAGAGGCCCAGTTTTTCTCCAAGGCAGGCCGATGTCCTTATTGAGGCAGGGACTATAACTAAAAAGATGGTGCCTGTCCTCAGGCGAATATATGATCAGATGGCAGAACCCAAGTGGGTGATAGCAATGGGTGCCTGCGCCTGCTCCGGCGGAGTTTTCAGGACATATTCAGTACAGCAGGGTATTGATGATGTGATTCCAGTGGATATCTATGTCCCCGGCTGTCCACCCAGGCCTGAAAGTCTGCTTTATGCCCTGCTCAAACTGATGGACAAGATACAGCAGGATCATCCCCTTTACAAACAGAGGGCGGATCTGGCCGAGACCTTAGGAGTAGAGAGATGAGCTTGCAAGATAGAATCAGGCATTGCCTTCAAAATGACGTGCTGGACCTGTTTCAATGTCAGGGGGACCTGTTCGTTCAGGTTCCTCGGGATCGTATTGTACAATGCCTGGAGAAGTTGAGGGATGAGCCTGGGCTTGAATTTGACTTTCTTGTGGATGTGGTAGGTGTGGACAACAGTGCACTTCATGAAAAGGAGATAAAGGCCAGGGAGAAGGCGCTTGCCAAGGAGAAGGAAAAGGCTGAAGAATCCGGAGAGACAGGAGTGGAGAACGAACCTGTTGTGCTGGAGGTGCCTCCACGGTTTGACGTGATCTATCTGCTACTATCCCTCAAGAGTAATGAGAGGCTGGCTGTCAAGGTCAAGGTGCCTGAAGAGGACCCGGAGGTTGATACTGTTACCACCATCTGGCGTGCAGCCGACTGGCCAGAACGGGAGATCTTTGATTTCTTGGGCATCAGGTTCAGGGGACATCACAATCTCAAGAGACTCATGATGTGGGAGGGATTCGGTTCCTATCCCCTGAGAAAGGATTATCCTTTACAGGGCAAGGGCGAGGAGAGGCATCTGGACTATGATGAATAGCAGCTTCAGCCTGGATGATCGCTCCATTGCTGTTGCAGTTGTTTGATCAGTTAAAAGAGGTGAAAAAGTGATGAGAGAACCTCATTGCAATGTTCCAGGCTGCGATCTGGGCAGTGATCAGATGGTAGGGGATTACGTGACTATAAATATCGGTCCGTCCCATCCTGCCATGCATGGTACCCTGAGAGTGGTTGCCAAGACTGACGGAGAGACGGTTATTGAGGCAGAACCAGAGATAGGGTATCTCCACAGGGGAGTTGAAAAGCTGGGAGAAAACCTCACCTATAACCAGTTCATCCCGATAACAGACAGGCTCAACTATTGCAGTTCTATTGTTAACAATGTGGCCTATGAGAAGGCAGTGGAAAAACTCATGGGTGTCGAGATACCTGAAAAGGCACAGCTTGTACGGGTAATCCTGATGGAGCTGTCACGTATTGCCGACCACCAGGTCTGTATAGGCATTCTTGGGGTGGACATAGGTGCTTTTACCCCATTCTTCTATCAGATCATTCAGCGTGAAGAGATATATGAGATCTTTGAATGGTATAACGGCGCTCGCCTTACAGTAACTGCAGGAAGGATTGGTGGCCAGGATGCAGACTTGCCGGATATGTTCGAAGAAAAGTGGCGTATGCTGAAAGACGGCATCAGAAAGGCCAACGATGAGACTGACAAGCTTCTGACCCACAACCGTATCTGGATGGACAGGACCATAGGAATCAGTGCCTTTTCTGCAGAAGATGCCCTGAATTTCGGTTTCACCGGTCCCTGTCTGCGCGCTTGCGGGGTTCCAAGGGATCTCCGCAAGGACGATCCATATTATATGTATGATCAATTTGATTTCGACATTCCTGTAGGCAAGAACGGAGACGTCTTTGACCGGTATATGGTCAGGATGAAAGAGATGGAGGAATCGATAAAGATCATTGATCAGGCCTATGCCCTTTACAGGGAGATGCCTGAGGATGCTCCGCTCAAGGCCAAGGTGCCGAAGATCATTAAACCCCCGGCAGGAGAGGTCTATGCAGCCCTGGAATCACCTAACGGTGAATTGGGGTTTTATCTGAAGAGTGATGGATCCGACAAGCCCTATCGGATCAAGGTCAGGCCACCTTGCTTCATGATATATCAGGCATTTCCGGAGCTTATCAAAGGTGAGATGATAGCGGATACCATCGCCTGCCTTAGCAGTCTCAATATTATTGCCGGCGAGTTGGACAGATAGGGAGGCAGCCCTATGGAAGATTTAGGAATAACAGTAATCAAAGTTGTCTTCATCTGGACATGGGTTCTCCTCATTGCCACTCTGATGACATGGGTGGAGCGACGGGGCTCAGCCATGATGCAGGACAGGTTAGGCCCGAACCGGGCAGGCCCTTTCGGCCTGCTGCAGCCTGTTGCCGATGGAATCAAGCTCTTTACCAAGGAGGATATCGTGCCTGAAAAGGCGCAGAAGATCCTTTTTTCCCTCGGTCCTGTGCTCTTTGCATTGCCGGCATTTTCCGCCTATGCCGTGGTCCCTTTTGGAGACAAATTAGTGCTGGATGGCAAGGAGATCATTCTCCAGGTTGCAGATGTCAATATCGGTTTTCTCTACATAGTGGCTCTGGGCGGCCTCGCTGTTTACGGAATGGTTGTGGGGGGATGGGGTTCCAACAATAAATATTCCATCCTGGGAGGGCTTAGATCTACTGCCCAGCTTATCTCGTATGAGGTCCCCTTTGGCATAGTATTGCTGGCAGTGGTGATGGTTTTCGGTACCTTCAGCCTGAGAGAGATCTCCCTGGCGCAGCAGGGTACATTTCTCGGTTTTCTTCCAAACTGGGGCGTATTCAAGCAGCCTCTTGGCTTTATTCTGTTTATGACGGCAGCTTATGCCGAGGCCAACCGGGTACCTTTTGATCTGCCTGAGGCAGAAAGCGAGATAGTAGCTGGCTATCATACTGAGTATGGCTCCATGCGCTTAGGCCTCTATCTCTTCGGAGAGTATGTCAATCTTTATACGTTGGCAGCCCTGACTGTAACCCTGTTTTTCGGGGCCTGGCACCTGCCCTATCTGGACATGAGCCATTTCCTTGGGCCAATCAGTTATGGTATCGCATCTTTTCTGGTCTTCTTCCTCAAGACCGCTTTTTTCCTCTGGCTGTTTGTCTGGATAAGATGGACTGTCCCGAGATTCAGATATGATCAGGTGATGGGGCTTGGCTGGAAGGCCCTGATTCCACTGTCTCTGGTGAACCTGTTTGTTACAGCGCTGATTATTCAGCTGACTGTTTAGCTTGGCGAGGGTTGTATGCTCAAACCAATAAAGAAACCTGTGGTTAAAAGGGAATATACCTTTCTTGAAAGGATATATCTCTGGGAGATTGTCAAGGGCCTCAAGCTCACCTGGAAGCACTTTACCTTCAATGTGCGTGCATCCTTCAGGCCTGGCCCACACACTGTTCCTACATGTTGGCAATATCCTGAGGATAGGCGTCCCATTGCACCTATCTTTCGTGGAGCGCATTATCTTGCCCTCGATGAGAAGGGCAGAGAGCTGTGTATCGGTTGCGGTATGTGTGCACGGGCCTGTCCTGCGCACTGCATCAAGGTCAAGCGCGGCAAACCTCCGGAAGGTCAGGAAGAGAAGTATGCCGGCAAGACCATCTGTGAAAGTTTTGAGATAGATATGCTCAGATGTATTGTGTGCGGTTTTTGCGAGGAGGCATGCGCCAAGGGGGCACTCTATTTGGGGCCTGATTATGAGTTGGCCGAGTATGAAAAGGGCCCATGCATCTATGATAAAGAGAGGCTTCTTGCAAATTTCCGAAAGGCACGGGCCGAGGGAAAGCTGAAACCCAAAAGAAAACCGGTGCCGGTGGCAGCACCTGAAAAGAAGCCGGTGGGCAAAAAGGCGGTGTCTCCAGAGGGGAAGGCCTCTGGATCACAGAAAGAGAAATAGGTCTTACCCTCTACGGACGGACATAGCAGGAGCAAAAAGATGGTTAAAGAAATCTTTATGGAGAAATGATTATGGATCTCTATTTCCTCATATTTGCTGCATTGGCAACTGGAGCCGGTATCTTCACCATTGTGGCCAGGGATG
>JALSKY010000010.1 GCA_026988585.1 Deltaproteobacteria bacterium | reverse complement strand
CTGCAGATAGGCAGGAGGCCGGTATATACAACCACTTTCCCCCCGGGCATGCACCATGCATTCTTCTGCTTATCCTCAACAAGATTGAATTCCCAGTTATAACCCTTGATCAGATCCTGCTTCCCGTTTTGTGCCAGATACTGTTCAACTGCACGGGCAATCCTGTTCCCGACACGTTTGACCATTGCCACCTTATCAGGATCACGGCACAGTTTGTGTTTGCCAAGAAACTCTCTATACGCCTTTTCACTCTGGGGAATCAACTCCTGGCTGGAAACCAGGCTGAGCTGGTTCCTTCCTGTTACCGGTACATGGGCACAAGCTGCAAGGAGCAACATGACCAATAAAATGACCAGCATAGCCCCTCCCTTTCTGCGCCATTCCTGGAAACCCAAAATGATCATATCCATCATGAAGACTCCTTGAAAGTTGTCTGATTTCAGTTCCGTGTTAGATTTGTCTCAAGACGTCATAACCCTGCATTATGCAACTCGTAACTCTGCTCAATAAGGGAGACAGAATTGATACAGAAGCAGCTTTTTTAACTTCAGTTGCCTGACAACAAAACAGATTCGGTGAAATTGTAACTCCTTTGCTGCTACAAATGCTGAAATCATACTGGTACTGTATCACGCAAAATCCAGACCGGCCAGACCGGATGGAGATCACTGTTCGCATGAAAGATTCATTTCTTATTCTGGAGGTAATACCATAAATCTGAAATCTGTTCATTCAAGATTGAGCACAAAGAGCTGTGCTATTGTCAGGCTCAAAAGGCTGGAGAAAAACATTGATAAGATAACAGCATTTGCCAAGAAGAAGGGCTGCTGCCTGATGCCGGTTGTGAAATCCGATGGTTATGGCCATGGAATCATAGAGGTAGCCAGAACCATTCAAGAAAAGGTCCTGAAGGCCGGTTGCATCCAGGAAAGCAGTATGCACATGTTGGGCAGAATGGGGACAGGCGAGATATGGGAAACGCGCCAGGGTATATGGGGCGTCTCCGTATTTGAGCTGGCAGAGGCGAAAATGCTGAGGAAGACAGATTTCCGGCTTCCCATATTTTTGCTGGCCGGGCTCCTTGGAGATGATGCAGCAGAGGCCATAAAGCTGGATATTACCGTGGGTGTTGTGGCGGAAACTGAGCTGCACCAACTGCAAAAGGCGGCGTATCAGGCGAATAAAGAGATTCCAATCCATATAAAGATAGACACGGCAATGGGCAGATATGGTTTTACTCCAGATGAAGCCATAACCATCTGGCAAGCTGCAAAACAGTGGCCCAACCTGCTTTTCCAGGGAATATACTCCCATATGCCTTGTGCAGACGATCCGGCAAGCCATGTCTCCACTGCCCAGGTGAAAAAAATGGAGGAGATCACACGTATTTTGACCCGAAAAGGACACAGACCGGAATTCATCCACATGGCAAACTCCTCAGGAATCGCCAGAATGCCTGATGCCCCCTCACTGTTCAATCTATGCAGGCCCGGTATCGGGATATATGGGGCCGGCGCACTTGGATCC
>JALSKY010000009.1 GCA_026988585.1 Deltaproteobacteria bacterium | reverse complement strand
TTGGATCCATGCTGTCACTTTCACCTGTCATGGAGCTTAGAAGCACCATCTGCGGGATCAGAAGATTTTCTGGCAAGACACCATTGGGTTATGGGCAAACATGTTATGTTGATGGCAACTCCCTTGTGGCATTGGTGCCTCTGGGTTACGATAATGGCTATCTACGCAGCCTCTCCAATAGAGGAGTTGTCCTGGTTCGCAACCAGAGGGCAAAGGTGTTAGGAACCGTATGCATGAAGACCATCCTGGTTGATGTAACCCATATTCCTGGAGCAACTACAGGAGACCAGGTCACCATCGTTGGCCAACAGGAGACAGAGACCCTGTTAGTGGACCATCTGGCTGAGTTGGGCGGGACCATAAGCTACGAACTGCTTTGCCTCTTCGGCAGACTGAATCACCGTGTTTATGTATGAACTGTAGAGGCAAAATCGATCGATGACATCAAAAAATTTCAAGGTGGGGAGATGTTTGGCATAGGAGTTCCTGAGCTGATAGTGATTTTGGCACTGGCCCTTATCGTCCTGGGGCCGGAGCAGCTTCCAAAGGCGGCTAAACAACTGGCTAAATTTGTAGGGGATCTCAAGAGGACGACAGAAGAGTTCAAGGAGCAGTTGGCCATTGATGAGATCCAGGAACTGAAGAAACCACTGAATATAGACAGCATACTTGAGGAGGAACTTGCCCGTGACACAAAGTCACCTGACAACAATATGAAGGCAGAGGTAAAAAGAATCGATCTGGACCGGGAAGGTAGCCGGTCCGGCGAGATGGGGGGGCTGTCCCCATCCTGGAAGCAGCCATCTGGAAACAGGACTGAGCAGGAAAATTCATCTCAAGATAAAACCATCCTGAAAAAGATGGATGAGAACCGTACTGCAGCTACAGGAGAAGCCTGGGACCATTCAACGTCAAAGGATGGTGTAACAACCCCTGATTCAGGGAGCATTCAACATTCCCATGAGAAGGAGGAGCTGTCTGATGAGAGCAGGCACCCTGTCAAGACAGACAGCGAGTTCCAAGACCACAACTCGCCTCCCAATGACCCTGAGAAAGAGAAAGGCCTTGCCCAGGATGAAAATCAGGCAGCAGAGATCAGACTTGAATTCAGGCAGAGAAGTGGGAGACAGAGATCACATAGAACTGCCGCAGACACAACAGATCAGGATGGTAGAACAGAACAGATAGATGCCTGATCAAACCTTTGCTGTAAAAAATCACCTCTATGAACTGAGACGGCGGGTCCTTTACTGCGTTGCCTGGTTCGTAGTAGTGTTCATAGCCTGTTATATCTTTTCAGAACCTATAGTTTCAGTGCTGTTCCTGCCTGTAAAACAGGCCATGCCTCCAGACAGCACCATGGTCTTTACGGCATTGACCGAGGGTTTTATGGCCTATCTCAAGGTCGCCTTCTGGAGTGCCTTGCTCATAACCTTGCCGGTATTTCTATATCATGCCTGGAGATTTCTTTCGCCAGCCCTCTATCCAAATGAACGTCCTTTAGCAGCCAGGATATTGTTTGGCGGCACCTTTCTCTTTCTGGGAGGTGCAATATTCGGCTATTTCATGGTGATGCCGATAGTACTATCCTTTACCCTTGGTTTTGCCAGTGAAAATCTTGAGGCCCTTCCAAGACTGCAGAATTACCTCCTCTTCACCCTGAAAAGTATGTTTACTTTCGGAATAATCTTTGAAATTCCATTTCTGATGGCAGGTGCAACTCGCATGGGACTGGTCCATAGGGACTACTTTCGCAAAAGTCGCAAGTTCGCCTATATCGCCCTCTACTTTCTTGCTGTATTCCTGGTTCCCATGGATATCTTTTCCCAACTCCTGCTCCTGATTCCACTAATCATTGTTTACGAGATCGGTGTACTTCTCGGTGGGAGGGGGAAGGCCGGGGAAAAAACAGAATAATTTTGAAGAGACAAATTATCAGCCATAGCCATTCCATTCATTCACTCTGTCCGAGTTCCCTGCAGAGCTGAAAGCAATCATCAAAACGCCATGATATTAGCCATGCAGGAGAGCAGGTGCGGTTTCTGCTGTCTTGTTACAGATGATTATTCTGTCCAATTCACAATAGATTTTATCAATAAACCAGCAAAAAAATATTCGAGAATTGAATTGGACGGTACCATATTATTGCGTTATGAATGGTTAACTGTTTTGATTTTTTATAAAAGGAGGAGTTAGTAGAATGAAAAGAGGTTTGAAACTACTTTGCTTGCTGGTGATCTCCTGTCTGCTTCCGGTTGCCGTCTGGGCTTCCTCATCCGCGGATCTGCAGCCGTTTGCCAACAAGGAGGGGAGCCTGAGAATTGCAGGAGGTACAGCCCACATACCAGTCATGAAAGAGGTTGCCAAAAGGATAATCGCATTCAACCCTGATATTCACATATCCATTGCAGGTGGTGGCTCTGGCCTCGGAATCAAGCAGGTGGGTGAAGGAATTGTCGATATTGGAAACAGTGGACGCAGGCCTACTGATCAGGAGATCCAAAAATATAATCTGAAACTGTTCAAATGGGCCATAGATGGTGTGGCGGTTGCCGTAAACCCTGAAAACCCAGTAAAAAATCTGAACAAAACCCAGCTCAAGGAGATTTTCGCTGGAAATATTACCAACTGGAAAGAGGTTGGAGGTCCTGATCACAGCATAAACGTTTACACAAGGGACAAGGCCAGCGGAACCAGAAAGGTGTTCTGGAAAAAGGCCATAGACAAATCCCCCATAACGCCCAGAGCCAATGTAGTGGTATCAAATGGCGCCATGAAGACAGCTATTGCCAAGGACCCTTACGGAATCGGCTATGTTTCAGTAGGTTATCTGGACAAAACCATCAGCCCTGTGGCACTGGATGGAGTTGCCCCTACCCTTGAAAATGTCAAAAACGGTAAATATAAGGTGGCCCGCGGGCTTTACAGCCTGACCAAGGGGGAACCTACAGGACTGAAAAGGCTGTTCATCGATTTTCTTTACTCGCCGACAGGTCAGGAAATCATATCTTCAAAGGGTTTTATCCCTGTAAAGTAAGGTGATCAACAGGTCAACTCTTTTAGAGAGTATCTTTTTCATATCAGCAGCAGTGAGCGCCTTGCTCACCGCTGCTGTTTTTGTTTTTCTGTTCATCTTTGCCTGTCCCCTGCTGATGCGTGGGGACTGGATACAACTGATAACTTCAGCCTGGTTGCCTGACCAGGGTCTCTTCGGTATCTATCCCATGATGATTGCCACTTTACTGCTGGCAATCCTGAGTCTTGCAATAGCCTTTCCCATGAGCCTTGGCACATCCATGGTCATAGTAGCTCTGGCCCCCCTGCGGCTGAGGTATCTCCTGCTCTGTTTCGTGAGATTCATGACTGCCATCCCTACAGTGGTGTACAGTTTCGCAGCCATGTTCATCCTTGTTCCATTCATGCGCAACCTCCTGGCATCAGGATCGGGCATGTCTCTGCTGACAGCAGCACCTGTGCTGGCGCTCCTGATTGCCCCAACCCTGATCATCTTCTTTGTGAACAGCTTCCAGCAGGTTCCTGCAGCATCTGACCTGGCTCCTGAATCCCTCGGGGCCTCCCCCACGCAGAAACTGATCTATGTGATTCTGCCGCAGGCATGGCCCGGGATCCTTATGGGGCTGCTGCTCGGCTTTGCAAGGGCAATAGGTGACACCATGATAAGCCTGATGCTGGCTGGAAACAGTG
>JALSKY010000008.1 GCA_026988585.1 Deltaproteobacteria bacterium | reverse complement strand
AGCGAATGACCGATATAACAAAAGAATATCCCTGTCAAGGCACCTATGATATGGCCTGATACAGTATTTCTCGGAGAAGACACAGCGAGACCAGGGTTATAAAATTGCAGGAACATGGTAGGCCCTATGGATGGGAAGATAAGCTTCCAGGAGACGAAAGCAGATGCCAGGCCCAGGACAGCCATGGAACAAATGGTTGCAGATAGGATATAGATCGAGGAAAGAAGGCGAATACTGTGGGTTCTTGCCAGGAACCACAACCTCAATCGTCCCAACAAGGCTATCTTCCAGACAATACTGTTTTCAGATTGGCTGGTATGGTGTAGTTTGTCTTGATCCATTGTAGATATCCTTTCGGCAGTTTCTTCTCATGGCATTACAGGAAGTACAAGCCCTCTGCCCAAGCGTAGGTATAGGCCAGAATAATTTTCAACACTCTTGGAGATCATCACGCTCCTCAGACTATATGGTATTTTAATGTTCAGAAAAAAGATCGACCAGCTGAAAAGATATTCCGCCTTTGCTACCGGAGATTTTGAAAGGATATTCTCCGGCCTGGAACCCCCGCCATGCCCTGAGGTGGTCACTGCCGTCCTGAAGGCAATGGATGATCCTGATATAGGGATCGAAGATATTCAAAAAATTCTTGAATCCGATGCAGCCCTCAGCGCCAAGATTCTCTCGGTAGCAAATTCTGCCCTGTACGGCGCAAGAAGCAGAATCTCATCCATATCAAAGGCCATATCCATGCTGGGACTCCAAGAGATAGGTGCCATAACTCTTGGATATGCCCTGGTCAAGGCCACCGCTGATCCGTCCAGAACCGGATTCGATATGAAGTCATACTGGTCAGATACCCTGACAAGGGCGATCTTTGCGAAAAAGATCAGCAGGCTAACAGGAATGGGGTCTCCTGAAGAGGCATTCTCCGGGGCGCTGTTTCAGGATATAGCCCTGCCGGTCATCCTGAAACAGTGGTTCGATACCTATGAAAGGGTATTCAATACCTGGCTCAGGGAGAAACAACCCCTGGCCGTAATTGAAAACAGGATCCTCAAGTGGACACATGGTGAAGCAGGGGCGTGGATAGCAGGCAGATGGGAACTGCCTGATATCCTGGTATGTGCAATAGGGCTTCACGAGGGTCCCCTTTCAAAGATTGAGGAGCTGCATCTCATGGACTCGGCCATTCCACCCGTTGTCCTCTCTTCTATGATCCCGTCGATCCTGCTCTGGAACAACACGATTTCTGAAACCGTCAATGGCAAGGAGGAAGAGATAGATCCGTTCTGGAATGATCAGATCAGGAGACTAGTGAAGGGTGCAAGAGAGTTGGAGGTCAGCCTGCCCCGCCTGGCAGATGTCTTAGAAGAAACAGTGGATTCGGTAGAAGACCTGGCCTTGGCACTTGGTGTAAAGGTAGCAGATACAGAGCTCCATAAACACACCCTTGAAGCAGTTGCGGAGATCAAGCAATGAGGGAGTTTTTTCGTCAAGGTGCCAAGGAGATCGGCTGGATGCTCGCAGGCATGGCAGCTGCAGCTATTATGGCTGCTGTTATGGTGATGGTCTTCCAGGGAAAGATCCCGTTTACAGGTGAAGATGAATGGCTGGAGTGCCTTTGCCAGGACCAGCATGGCAGACAGGTGGAACTGCAAGTGAAATTCCCGTCCAACCCCCTGAACCCTGTGATGCTCAGGCTCCCAAACGGGGAGGAAAGAGAGCTGCAAATGGTCAGGGCACCCAAGGGATTTCGCTACAGTGATGGCAGATACACCTTCTGGGACCGATTTAACAAGGCATCAGTGACAAAGAATGGGAGACCCCTATATGACAACTGTACTGTTCTGGAATAGGAAGAGGGTAACCCTGGCTGCTGGCAAAGAGGCGGTCTCTCCTGTCAGGAAGAGATAAAAGTGAGGAGAGACCGATCTCTCCTCTAAACCCCATATCACCCCGAACCGTTTTATGGATAAAGGCATATTGCGGACACATACAGTATCAGTTGAGCAGGGTCCACTCCTCTGGCAGCAGATCACCTACCTTTACCTGGCTTCCGCTCTTTTCAACAGTTACAGATGACAACCTCCTCATGAATGATTTGAACCTGGCTGCCTCATCCGGCGGAACGACAAAACAGGATAGGGACCTGTTGGTCTTGACTGCCCCCTGAAAACTGCTTACATCCATCTTGCCGGAGACAACTGGCAAAAGATCCAGGATATTTCCATAGTAACCATCCCTGTCCAGATGTTCCAGCACCTGGCACATTGCCAGATTCACTGTAATGAGAAATGGTGGCATATCAGCCTCACCACCTGCAACGCATCTCTTCCTGGAGACCATGGCCCTGCAGGCGAACGGCCTCCAGGAATAGAGGGAACACTCTCCTCGAGCTGACAGGAATGGACAGGGATCAAAACTCAGGGCAGAGACCTCTTCCGGCGGAGAGTGCCCCTTCAGACAGATATCAGCACTGGTATTTATGGTGCAGGATGGTTGAAAATGTTCCGCTTTCCTGGCCCGGTCCGCCATGGCAAGGAGACCTGCTCCTTCTTCTCCAAGAGAAACAGCTCCCTTCAATAGAAACTCTGCCTCAAAAGAGGTGGCACATACACTGGTGGTGCAGCAGGTACTGCAGCCCTTCTGACAAGCTACAGGATAGCCGGATATGAATTCCTGGTAAAAATCATAGATGGCCCTTAGAATCTCCTGACGAAGAAGGTCCCCCTCTTTCTGTGAATCCTGAACAATCTCTTCCATTTTTCCTCCTTGCAGACTGATCAGGGAGACAATCTAATCCAGGTAGGGGGATAAAAAAACTGATATGTTTCTTCTTGACTTTTTGTCAAACTTCATTTAGTTATCCTGATGCCCGTCATTATGGAAAGATCTCCATGCACCGGTCATCCATACTGTGCCTGGTGCAGAATTCTGCATCGTTTCCGTGAAGACTGGCAGATAAGTTCAATTAAATACCGAAAGGTTCAATTCAAGGAGCTTGTTGAATAATGAAAACTCCTCTTCCGAAAGTGGATCAGATTGAAAAAAAATGGTTTGTAATTGATGCCAGCAACCAGATTCTGGGCCGCCTGGCCACCCAGATTGCCATGAGGCTCAGGGGTAAACATAAACCTGAGTACACTCCCCATCTGGATACCGGGGACTTTATCATAGTAGTAAACGCTGAAAAGATCAGGTTGACTGCCAGAAAACTTGATCAGAAAAAATATTACAGGCATAGCGGTTATCTCGGCGGGCTGAAGGAGCGCACTGCCAGGCAGATGCTGGCAGAAAAGCCGGAAGAAATGATAAGGCTGGCAGTCAAGAGGATGCTTCCAAAGAACAAGCTTGCCAGACAGCAGCTGAAAAAGCTTAAGATCTACAGTGGGCCTGAGCATCGTCATGAGGCACAGCAGCCTGAGCCTCTGGTGCTGAATACAAAGTAGTTATCTCTCAATAGAGTTAATGCTGATACCATAACGCAGGATCAGGGAAGGAATCTATGGACAGGATATACGCAACAGGAAAGAGAAAAAGTGCTGTAGCCAGGGTCTGGGTCTCTCCAGGCTCAGGTCAGATAACAGTCAATGGCCAGGACGTGGAAAGATATTTCGATGTGGAGACTGCCATACTCGTAATCAACCAACCTCTGGAACTCACTGGACAGCTTGGCAAAGTCGATGTAAGGGCTACAGTCAAGGGTGGCGGCAAGAGCGGACAGTCCGAGGCTCTTCGTCATGGAATAGCCCGGGCACTGCAGATCATGGATCCAGAGCTCAGAACCGTACTCAAGAAGGCAGGGCTTCTAACCAGGGACTCCAGGGTCAAGGAGCGTAAAAAATACGGTCTGGCCAAGGCAAGGAAGAGATATCAGTACTCCAAGCGTTAACCAGCTAAGCTGCTGGTATAGCAGTAATATTCCAGGGAAGGTCAAAGGGCCTTCCCTTTTTTGTTTATCTATTTTGTCCATCTATCAGGGAGGATTACCATGTCCACAAGGATAGGCATAATCGGGGCATCTGGTTATACCGGCTGCGAACTCATGAGGCTTCTCTCCTGCCGTTCAGATATCCAACTGACCGCCATTACATCCAGGCAGTATGCAGGAACAGCAGTAAACAGCATCTTTCCATCTCTGCACGCCTTTCAGGACCTGAAATTCATGGCACCTGATCTCGAGGCCATTGCCTCCATGACAGACCTGCTGTTCACCGCAGTCCCCCACAAGACTGCCATGGAAGTGATCCCGTTTTTCATAGAACAGGGTAAAAGGGTGATAGATCTCTCAGCAGATTTCAGGATACGGGATCGCCAGGTTTATGAGGAGTGGTACCAGCCACACAGTGCCCCGGAGTATCTTGAGACCGCGGTTTATGGCCTACCTGAACTCTACAGGGAGAAGATTGCAACGGCAAAGCTGGTGGCCAACCCTGGCTGCTATCCGACAAGCTCCATCCTCCCCCTGGCTCCTCTGCTGAAAAGGAATCTCATTGATAAAGATTTTATCATAATCGACTCCAAATCCGGTACCAGCGGGGCAGGCAGAGGGGCCTCTGTGGCTACACTCTTCTGTGAGGTGAACGAGGGCTTCAAGGCATACAAGATCGGTAAGCACAGACATACACCGGAGATTGAACAGGAGCTTTCAGCAGCAAGGGGGGAAAGGGTCAATATCACCTTTACACCTCATCTGGTGCCGATGAATCGGGGAATACTCTCCACAATCTATGCCAGGACCAGTGCCGGAACAGGTACAGAAACCATCCTCTCCGCTCTCCGGCAATTTTACAGGGATGCCCCCTTTGTACGCATACTGGAGGAGGGAGTCTTCCCTAATGTACAGCAGGTCCGGGGAAGCAACTATTGTGATATAGGTGCCCAGGTAGATGAAAATGGCCAAATGGTCATGGTTTCAGTCATAGATAACCTGACCAAAGGCGCATCCGGCCAGGCAATCCAGAACATGAACATCATGCTCGGAATCCCTGAGACTACAGGCATAGACATGCCTGCACTCTATCCATAATCTCCACAAAAAAGGCAGTAGGTGCAGTGGCCGGCCAGAGAAACATAAGGCTTACCATAAGCTATCTCGGCACCGGATATCATGGCTGGCAGAGACAGCATGAGGCTATAACCGTCCAGGGCGTACTGGAAGGTGCCATAGAAAAGATCCTTGGAGAAAAGATATCCCTGCTGGCATCAGGCCGAACCGATGCCGGAGTACATGCTTTGGGACAGGTGGCAGGGTTCAGGACA
>JALSKY010000007.1 GCA_026988585.1 Deltaproteobacteria bacterium | reverse complement strand
CCTGAACATTGTCATGCCCCCTGAAGATGTTGGTTCCCCCTCCGGAGACGCCCATGTTGCCCAGCATGAGCTGGAGGATACAGAATGCCCTGGTGTTGCTGCTGCCGATATGGTGCTGGGTCCCACCCATACACCAGACAAGGGTACCTGGACGGTGTGTGGCCAGGATCTTGGCGATCCTCACAAGTTCACTTGCCGGAACCCCTGTTATATCTTCTACTACCTCGGGTGTATAGTGGCTGGCCTCGGCCTTCATCTCGGGAAAGCCTGCCACACGGGTGCGGACAAACTCCTTGTCATACCACTCATTGGTGATAAGGACATTCACCAGCCCCATGGTGAAGGCTGTATCAGTACCTGCCCGCAGCCTCACATAATCGGTTGCCTTGGCTGCAAGTTTTGTAAATCTTGGATCAACTACTATGAGAGGAGCGTTATTGGTCTCTTTGGCATAGAGAAGATGCTGCATGGCAACTGGATGGGCCTCTGCAGCATTGGAACCTATCATTATGATACACTTGGAATGTCTGATATCGTTCAGATGGTTGGTCATTGCACCATAGCCCCATGTGTTGGCGACACCTGCCACCGTGGTGGAGTGTCATATTCGGGCCTGGTGATCTATATTGTTGCTCCCCCAAAAGGCGGCAAACTTCCTGTGGAGATAGGCCATCTCCGTGGAGACCTTGGCGGAACCGTTGAAGTGAAGGGCATCCGGCCCATTCTCTTTGCGGATCTTCAGGAGCTTCTGAGAGATCTCGTCGAGGGCCTGCTCCCATGAAATCTTCTGCCACTTGCCGTTCACCCTCTTCATCGGGCCTTTGAGACGTTTTTCACTGGTTACCATATCTATGGCGCCAGCGCCTTTACAGCAGTGACCTCCCCGAGAGACAGGATGGTCGGCTGCTACATCCTGCCTTACCCATACCCCGTTCTGTACCTCTGCAATGATACCGCAGGCTACTGAGCAGTAAGTACAGATGGTCTTCACCTTCTTGGAGCCGGGATAGGGCTCTTTCTTCTCGGCTGCTGCTGCCTTGCGGGTAAAACTGGGAGCCAAACTCCCTGCAGATACTGCAGCAGTCAGCGCAGAGAGCTTGAGGAAGGAACGACGGGCCATCCTGGGATTCAGGGTGACCCTGTTCCCGGACAGCTTCTGTCCCTCCAGACTGGAAACCTTTCTTACAATCTTTTTTCGTGCCATGACTCTTAAACTCCTCCTGTAAGGGTCGTCAGTTGGTTATTGAAAGGAGCCAAACCTGTACAGCAAAAAAAACTGATGATAATGGATCAATTACGCAACGATTCGTAATACTGCCTGAACTCCGGGGTCTCTCTGTAGAGGAGATCCTTGGAAGCCCCCTGCTCCTCAAGCCTGTTAGCGGCCTCTCCCTTCCTGGCTGCACCGGCTGCAATGCCGGTAATGGCCAGGGCACCTGCCATAAACCCCTTGATAAAGGTACGCCGTTCTCTTTTCTCTTCACTGTTTGCCATAAACGCCTCCTTTACAGATACTGAATTACAGTTCACTATTTTTCTTATACCTGTTTCCCAATAAAATCAAGTGATCCAATCAAAAATTCCAAAAAAAATCATTCAAAGCACAGTTATGACATGACTAATTTGTGCAAAATATGCAGACTATGCAAACAGCGCCCTTTCAAGTCCGAGACAGTGAACCATGAAATCAGCACAACCATGATAGAAGATGGCCCTGGGATTGCCGGCAAGGGCAGATGCGAACCTCTCGGAAAAGGGCAGCAAAATCTCATTCAGCAGCAGGCCCTGGGCATGACGGGCTGAGCCTATCTCATCCTGGCGCTTCTCTCTGAGGATGAGAGCCTGGTAGGCATCCAGCAGGACAGGGATCTCATCCTCAGCCCCTTTGGCATCCTTGCTCTTTTCTATAGCTGCCTCCGCCAATATCTCCTTGAGCCGGACAAAACTCTCACCAAACATCTTTCCATCCATGTGATAACAGGCGTTGGTGGGCACCCTGTCATCACTGTAGGGGTTGACAAAGAGTTCATAATACTCATCCCTGATAGCAGCGAGATCCATCTTGTGCAGCATCTGGTCAAGATTGCCAACCGCCCTGGAAAGCCCTGGCTCAAGATCCTGCTCCTTCATGGCAGTCAGGGCACCGCGCCAGCTTGCCAGCATCTCACCATCAGGTTCTTTCAGGAAAAAGGATTTCAAAAGTTCCAAAACCGCAGCCCTTATCCTGATCAGCTGATAGTCTGGCGCATCTGCAGCATTGTTGTTGGTGGTGGCAGTAGTCATATCTGGCTCCCTGTCTCAATCTCTGTCCATATCACACTATCTCTCTTCAAACATGCTCCTGACCCGGCAGTCCTCACACAGGTCAAAAATCTCCAGGTCCAGGTCATTCCTGGAGGAGAGGAGCGACTTGATCCTGTCAAGGCTCTTCCGGGTCCCGTAAACCTTTCCGCACTTGCGGCACCGGGCCGGTTCTGCAGCAAAAAGTTTCCGAACAGCAAAAAACTCCGGCGCCAGCCCCAGACCAGGCAGGGACGTCAGGGCATTTTCAGGGCAGACAGAGGTACAGATACCGCAGGAAACACACCTGACAGGAGTAAAAAGCAGGCTCATCTCATCCTCCCTGGCATCAAGGGCCCCTGTCCTGCATTCATTGATACAGGCAAGGCACTGGGTACATAGTTCCTGATCCAGCTCAAGGTCCTGGAAGGGATGGGAGATCTTTTCATCTCCAGGCCCTGCAAAGAGCCTGATAGAGCTGTCCGGCCATCCCCGTGCTGCAAGGTGCCCCTGCACCACCCTTGCCAGCAGATCCCTCCGGCCCGGAAAGCCGTCAATGCCGGATATTACTGACTTTGCAATATCTGCCCGGGCTGCATCACCATCTTGATCTGCTGCAGCAAGCAGCATATTCAGATCATCAACCATCTTCCTCCCAAGAGAAACCAGATGGATTGCCCCGGGACGTCCAAGGGCAGCGGCAGCTATCTGCCGGGCCTGGGAGAGTGCACGGAAGAATGGAGCAGCCCCATCCCTTTCCTCCTGCCCGTCAAGGACAATCACCTGCCTGACCCCAAGATCCAGCAAGGCCAGCAGATTCATGGACGACATGGCCCGTGGCTCCGGATGCTCCATGAAAAATGGTGGAGACTGAACCTCTTTCAGCCTGCCCCTGAGCCACCATATCCGCTCCAGATCCTCTTCCCTGCCTATCACAAGGCTCATGGATGCCAGCTCCTCCTGGATGGCGTCATGCTCTTCCGCAACAAACTCCCTGATGGCAGCAAAGAAGGCCTGATCACTGAACCTTTCATATTGAATTGCCCCGGTGGGGCAGACAGCCGCACAGGCACCGCACTCCACACATGCCATCTGGTCCAGCACTATCTCACCATCCCTTATTGCCAGTGCCCCGGTGGAGCAACTCTCAACACAGCGCTTGCACCCTATACCCATGCGCTGGCTGAACTGGCAGAGGATATGATTATGGGTGATCACCTCATCCACCTGCTGGGGAAAGAGTTCTGAAAACAGGCTGGTCATCTCATCCTGGGAAAGGAGGAGTTTCCCCTTGAGATCCGGATACTGTGCAAAGAACTCCTCTGCCACATCGGGCAGGAGTATTGCCCTGGGCAGTTCTGTCTCCCCCTGAACCAGGGCATGGAGGTCTATGGCCCCATGGCTGCAAAGCTCCACACACTTGCCACAGAGCGAACACTTAGACAGGTCCAACAATGGCCCGGGAAGGATGGCATCCTCAGGACAGATCCAGGCACACTCACCGCAACAGGTACATCTCTCCATGTCCACGGGAACAGGTTCCCTGAACCTTATGACAACGCCCTTATCTTTTTCCGCTAGCTCCATCTCGCTGGCACAGATGAAATCCGGCGATGTTGCCCCCTTGAAGAGAAAGGGAAACAGCTCAAGCATCCCTCCCCAGGTATGGATAAACTCCTGCAGAAGCCCAGGATCTGCCGATATGACTGCACACCTGAAATCGGGCTCTACCGTATAGGAACGAAAGTTCTGGGCTGCCTCCCGCACCAGGTCTGCCCTTGCCTGTGCCAGCAACAGGGAGTCAGAGCAGCGGGATAGATCAGCATTGAGCTGAAATGCAGGAGAGATGGGGATCTCCTGTCCTGGAAACAGTGATGAAAATCCGGCCATCAGCACCGGCCTCAACCCCTTGGGAAGGAATTTCTGTAGCTGCTTTCCATCCCTGATTGCACTGAGAGGCTGTCCCATATCAGCATCCAGGATGCAGAGGCCACCCTCCTGATCCTTGGCCACTATGTGAATCGGATATGCATTTTTCATGGGAAAAACCTATAACACCTTTCACCCTTGCAGGGAACAGTAAAATTTCCGCCATGCAACCAGTTGGAAGTTGCGGGACAGCATGGAACATGCAGACTCTGCAGGAGAGAATTTACAGGGTAAGGGCTGTAAAACAGTAACAGAGAGGATTGCTCAAGCAGCAGAAGAGCAGAAGAGACGGATTAAGGGGAGCCTAAAGGCGGTGCAGGCGCTGGAGCTGGTGCAGTTGGAATTGATTACAGGCCGCAGGGCCTGTGTTCATGAAAAAGAGCCTGGCCGAAGGGATACAAAACTGCACCTTCGGCCAGGAGACAAGTCCAAGTAGATGGATCAACCCTGTTCCGCAATAATGGCCAGGGTTATGGCCTGAAACAGGGAGAACAGATTTTTTTAAGGATTCTGACAGCTACTTGCCAGCTTACCTGCGCCTCCTGCCAATGATCAGCATTCCCACCATGCCGGAGCCCAGCAGCAGCACTGCAGAGGGTACAGGGACAGGAGCAGCGGAAGCTACAGCATCAGTACCAAGCTCAAACTTAAAATACTGTCCAGCATAAACATCAACGCTAAGGTTCATGTTCTCTGGACCCTCTTCATAGTCTCCAGAAGTCAACTCATGTTCTCTGATAACTTCTACTACACGTTGCCACTCCTCAGCAGCAGTATTATAAAACTGGATCCAAGCCCATGCCCTTACATATCCGTATAGGTCATCCTGTGAATTTTCAATAGATTGGCTAAAAGAATATGGGACTGTAAATGTCATGGTCCCAGCATCAGGAGCGTAATACATTATTGATCTCATGGCTCCACTGTAAGCATAGGCTGGACCAGAATCAGCGCTCGCACCTGCTTTAGACGCAATATCTATTTCATTGGTACTGGCCCAAACCTTAATGGTTGGAGAACCGGGAAATGCACTAGCGTAGGTATCCACAATACCGTCTGAACCGGACGTTGACTCTGAGTAG
>JALSKY010000006.1 GCA_026988585.1 Deltaproteobacteria bacterium | reverse complement strand
TAACTCTGTCCAAGTCATATGAATACCTCCTGGAAGCATTCATAATACCGGACAGTTTATGTGTTAATACGGAGGACAATTTACTTGCTCGTAACATAATCCAGGATATAGGGTTGCGTCCAGGGTGGTTTTGGTGTAAAAGTCTCATCACATTTCTGCTCCGGTTTCATGGGGCAGATCTTTTTTTGAATTTTTATGATTTGCCCCCGTAGCTCAGGGGATAGAGCACAGGATTCCTAATCCTGGTGTCGCACGTTCGAATCGTGCCGGGGGCACCAATGTTTATTCATCCACTGCAGTATCGCCTCCTGCCGTTTACTCCAGTTAGATCTATCCGGTTTCCATGGCAAAAAAAGGCGCTTCCAGTTGGAAGCGCCTGTGTTTCTCCCAAATGCCGCTTCTATTTGACAGCCATAAGGTTGTCTATATGGTCAATGATCCCGCCATTCAGGGAGTAGGCAGTGAGCTCCACACCATCTTCAGTGAACTTCAGCACAGTGTATCCCTCCTGTGAGGAGACTACATCCACCTTGTCAGACCAGGGAGTGGGCTGTTTGGAGTAGTAAGGGGCTCCGGCATTTCCTGATATTATGTGAAAGGGATACAGTCAAGGCTGTGATCCCCAATACTGTTCTCTTCCAAAAGGCGTTCATCTCTCTTCTCCTCCTTGCTTGTTTTACTGGTCTTATGACCGTTGTTGTGTGGTCCCGTAGTTTAACCAGTGGTTCCTATGCCTATGGCAACTATTTTAGAGGCACCAAGTTAAAAGCGGATGAGAACAGTTTTAGATTATGATTAGTATAGTCATGCAGTGGCCCTCATCCCAGCGGCGGTTTGCGGAACTATCTCCTGATTGGTAATCCTTGCATCTTGAAGGGCCAGGTTCGAGGCGAACTGTCTTGTGCAGGCATCCCATGAAAATTTGGAAGCATGTGCCCGGCAGGCAGCGGGGTCCAGGTCCAATGCCTTCAGGGCTGCTGCCTTCAGGTCATTTTCTATAAAGCCGGTTACTCCATGTTTGACAACATAGGATGGGCCGGTAACAGGAAAGGCTGCTACAGGTATGCCGCAGGCCATGGCCTCTATGAGTACTACGCCAAAGGTATCGGTGAGGCTTGGAAACACGAATACATCAGCAGCAGCTATATGTTTTGCCAGCTCTTCTCCCCGTTTTGCCCCCATGAAATATACCTTCGGGTAGGATTGCTTGAGATGCGCCAGGTCAGGGCCATCCCCTACCACCACCTTGCTGCCAGGGAGATCCAGATCAAGGAATGCAGGAAGATTTTTTTCCACTGCAACCCTTCCCACATATATGAATACAGGCCTGGGAATATCAAGAAATTCCTTGGATCTCGGTCTGAAAAGGGTGGTATCCACCCCGCGTGACCATGTAACCAGGTTCTTGAACCCCTTTTCCCTCAGTTCATCTATGAGTGTAGGAGCTACCATGGTTCGGACTGCCGCATGGTGGAACCTTTTCACCATGGCGTAAGACCAGGAGAGGGGGACAGGTGCTCTCAACCTGATATATTCAGGGAATTTGGTGTGATAAGATGTGGTGAACCTGATACCGAGAGATCTGCATCCGCTTCTTGCAGCCCATCCCAGAGGGCCTTCCGTGGCGATATGTACTGCATTAGGGGCAAACTCCTTCAGCATTGACCTGATGGTGCCCGGGGCAGTTATTGAGAGGCGGATCTCTGGATAGGTAGGACATGGGATGGTTCTGAACAGCTCCGGGGTGATCATCTTCACCTGGTGCCCCCATCCCTTCAGGGTATTGGATGTCTGTGTCAGGGTTGTAACAACACCGTTAATTTGAGGGTGCCAGGCATCCGTTACTATACATATCTTTACTGGTTTCATATACAGGCAGCTCTCCCAAGTTGGATAGTTTGGTCCAGTCTATGATGCCGATGGTGCCATCCATGTTCTCTGCAAGGGCGGTGCAGCTCTCCACCCAGTCTCCAGAGTTCAGGTACAGGATATCCCCGAAGCTCTTGATTGCAGCATCATGGATATGGCCGCAGATGAGCCCGTCCAGTTTTTTCTCCTGAACATCCTTGACAACCGCCTTTTCAAAGCTGCCGATATAGTTTACCGCTGCCTTTGTCTTGTGTTTCATCCAGAGGGAAAAGGATCGATATTCCAGACCGCAGGCAGTGCAGGTCTTGTTCACCCACCTGTTCATCATGAGGAGAGAATCATAGAGGATGCTGCCTACATAGGCGAGCCAGGGGCTGTTCTGTATGACACAGTCAAATTCATCCCCGTGAAGAATCAAATATCTCTGTCCCCTGACTGTTTCATGCACCATCTGGTTTCTTATATGGATATTGCGGATGGACTCTCCATGGAATTTTCTCAACATGGCATCATGGTTGCCCGGGATGTAATAGACCTTGGTCCCGTTGGATGCCCTGTCCATGATTGTATGAACTATCTCGTCATTTATTCTGGACCAGTGCCATCCCCGTTTCGCATACATGAGGTCCAGGATGTCTCCTACCAGATAGAGATAATCCGAATAGGTGTTGTTGAGAAAATCCAGCAGTTGCCTGTGCTGGATATTCCGGGTGCCAAGATGCAAATCAGAGATCCAGATTGATCTGAACCTGAGCTGTGTCATGACTCTCTCCCCTTGTGATGATTTAACCTATAGAAGGTTTCATCTGCTGTTTGGTTATCTTTTAACTCCTGAATGTTATACTTCTGTTTGGAAATGGTTTTTTTTTTGTTTGGAGATCGGTTTTTACTTGCAGAGATTGGATTTTTGGAAAAATTGGCAAATGTTGACTGAAATTGTGGATGTTATTCTCTGGAAGAGGGGGCCTGGGATAGGCTCAGTATCACCTGATCTGTTTTGTTTATCCATGATCACCTTTCAGGGCATGAAGAAATGGAGTAATACCACTGAATGTAGTTATTCACTGTCTGCTGAAAATCGTGCTGTTCTGCCCTCTTTCTGCTCTCCACGCCCCATCTTTTCCACTGATCCTTTGATGATAGAAATTCCCGAAGGGCCTGTTCTAAGGAGTCTGGATCCCTGGGGGTAAACAGGAATCCATTTTCTCCCTGGGAAACCAGTTCAGGGAGTGCACGGGCTCTTGCAGCAACCACCGGAAGGCCACAGGCCATGGCCTCCAGTGTGGCTATGGACTGGAGTTCTGCAAACCCAGCCATTATGAAACAGTCACTGCAAGCCAGCATTTTGGGCAGCTCTTCAGCCGGAATAAACCCGGGGAACCTCACCATCTGCTGGATGTTCAACTCTCTGCTCATGCTCTGGAGTTCCTCTCTGATGCTTCCCTTTCCGCCCAGCAGGAGCAAGGGAGGTCGTTTCATATCTTTAAGCCCTGCAAAGGCCTGGAGCACTGTGTCCAGGCCCTTTTCCCTGTCGATTCGTCCTACAAATATGAATATCGGGATATCCTCTGGCAGATCAAATCGTTTCCTGATTCTGGACCTTTCTTCTGCTGTTACCGGATGAAATCTCTGGATATCTATGCCGCAGGAGATGGCAGTGACAGGAGGACGCAGCCCCTGATCCCTCAGTATGGCTGCTGCTGTAGCAGTAGGGGTAGAGACTGCCTGAAGGTGGTTGTACATGGAGAGCATCTGTTTCCAAAGCAGCCTGACAATGTGCCTTTTAAGGGTTCTCGGGATGGGCAGGTTCTCTGTAAGGTTTTCCGGCAGAAAGTGGTTGCTGCCCACCAGTTTTATCCTGGCACTTCTGGCCATGCGCCATAATGTTCTGGATATGAAGTAGTGATCCTGGAAATGGATAATATCAGGCTGAAACTCCTTCAGGAGGGCTGCAATCTCACTGGCCTTGAAGAGTGTAATGCTTGTGTTGTGAGGCAGCGAAAGGGATCTGATCTCCCTGATTCTTACTCCCTCTTCCATGCGCTCCTGCTGAGAGGACTCCGGTGGAGCCGGGGCAACAGCCATTACCGTATGGCCCCTTTCTGCCAGCCCCCTTGAGATCCGGACAGTAAAGGCTGCCTGACCATTGTCCTCCCGGAAATAGGCCTGGCCAGCCATCAATATCCTTAAAGGCCTTGAGGAGAGCTCAGGATCATTCATGGACCGGGTAGAACTCGACATATTTATGGGAATCTTCACTGGATCAGACAAACTTGTGAATGTCTGCGGCTATGTCAAATGAGGCATTGGGCCGGGCAAGGCGGGCTGCATTGCGTGCCAGCACTTGCAGATTTGTTCCTGCCCCATCCACCCAATCCTGCACTGTCTTGGCAATTTTCCTGCTGGTTCGTGCATAGGACCCGGCACGATGTCTAATGACATATTTTACGTTTCCAGCCTCCTGGCCAGGGATGTAGCCGCATATAAGGGGGGGCAGACCTGCGATAAATGCCTCACTGATGGTGCCGGGTCCAGCCTTGGTCACCAGGATGTCTGATGCGCCCATGAGATCCGGCATATTGTTCACAAAACCGAATACCCTGGTGGGTATCTCCCAGTTTGCCTGTTCAAGCCGTTTCTTCAGCTTGCGGTTTCTCCCGGAGACCACCAGTAGCTGCGCCCTGGAGACCGTGGCAGATATCCTGCGGGCGATCTTGTACAACTGGCCATAGCCCTCTCCACCGCCTACAAGTAATACAGCAGGGCGCATAGGGTCCAGGCCGAGCTTCTCCTTGAACTCATATTTCTTGCCCCTTGTCCTGGAGAATTTAAGGCTTACCGGCTGACCGTGTACAGCTATCTTCTCCTCTGGCATGCCGAATTTCAGGGCCCTATCCTTTGCTTCCTCTGTGGATACCAGACAGCGATCCACCTCTGGACAGATCCAGGATGGATGGAGAGATACCATATCGGTGACAACAGTAATGAAGGGGATATTGAGGCCGGCCTGCTCTATCCATTTCATGCCGAGATGGTTCATCAGGGGATGAACCGAGACACAGAGATCCGGTTTGGCAGAAGCGATATAGCTGGCAACGCTGTCTTTTATTATGGGGGCTACTGAGGTGAACATGGCAGACTGCATTTTTCTGTAGGATGTAACCATCCAGAGCAGGGCCCAAAGGGGTTTGCCCGGTCCACTGAGCCATCCATAGGTGTCTGGAAGCAGGTTCATTGGCCAGGGCATGTGATTGGACCAGACGTCCTCTATGATGACCTCATACCTTCCAGGATAGAGATACTCCAGTGCCTCTCCGATGGCCTTTGCAGATGCGCGGTGCCCCCCTCCGGTATCAGACATGAGAAACAGTATTTTTTTTTTGTTCATTTAAAGCCTTTCCTTGAAATATGGCGACGCTTAACAGTGTGCATCAAGATGCTGCC
>JALSKY010000005.1 GCA_026988585.1 Deltaproteobacteria bacterium | reverse complement strand
CCATGTAGCCGGAAACTGTTTTTTCATTTAGTTCAAGACAGGTATGGGCATCTTCAATGGCGCAGGCAGCAAGATAGCCGGCGGCAAAAACTGTTTCCGGTGCAGTTGGTTCAAGCCGTGAAAGAAACCTGGCAAACTCCACCCCGATCTGGCTGGCCTGGCCTGAAAGGGCAAGTTCAGACAGCTTCCGGACAATCATGCCGCATCCCTCCTGCCTGTACCTCCGCTCATGGATGAAAAAGATGAAAAGAGATCAGGGAAACGCTTCCTCAGCTCCTCAGGCTTGATGAAGCAAATCCCGCAGCCCGGGTCATTGGAGTCTGCCCCGACTCCCCGTACAAAGAGATAAAAGACTCCAGCTACCTTATGCGCCCCTCCTTCTGGACAGTTCGATAAAAGATATTGCTCCATGGCGTTGAGATAGATGGCAGCCTGCAGCCAGTAGTCATGTTCGTCCATGGCCTGTTCCATCCCTTTTTGGCTATAGTCTGACGGGTCATCTCCAAGCCAGTTGCTCTTGTAGTCGCCTATGTAGAAGGATTCCTCATGCCTGAAAAAAAGGTCGATAAACCCTTTCATCATGCCCTGTTCCATCTCTGGAAAAAGTCTCTGGAATCTTTGCATTGAGGCCTTTGTAACAGGCATGTAAAAACCCATCTCCTTTGATATCCATGATGGATGGATCCTGCCCAGGCGAACTCCTGGAGAAAGCTCAGTATTCAGCACCCTTACAGCCATCTCTGTAAGTATGTCCGCCCATCTTTCATCTATCTCATGCCCTGAAAGGCAGCGAAGGGCCTCCTCCTTTATTGCCATCTGGTCAGCACCAAAATCGATGTTTTCAAAAAGTGCATGGATGCAGTTGCCGGCCCTGGCCCCCTTTGGAAATCCAAACATGTTGTCCGGCCCTTCAACCAGCTTGAGCCCTCTATGCTCCAGTGCAGACGAGGCCCGAAGCATTGCCGAGATGGCATCGTCTCTGCCGCTGTCATCAAAGGCAGTGATGGAAGTAAAACTGAGCTGGCGCCAGGTCCAGGGGGCAAGGGGCCTTCTTGTAATAGAGGAGGGAGGTGTAATTGGCCCTTTTGTGTGAGAAAAGAACCCCTTTTTAAGGTCAATCTGCCCATATCTTTTTTGAAGCTCATCTGTAAGAAGGCAGGCAACCCCCGGGACTCCATCAAGTCTGCCAAGGATCTTCTTTCTATGTTCTTCATGATCCAGGCCTTCAAGCTCCGCGTCTTCCTCATCTTGTTTTTTTTCATCCCGGGCTTCGTCATCACGCTGCGCCAGTTCGGCAACTCCTGAATCCTCTGACCCGGTCAAGATCTGCTTTATCCTCTCATCCCATTTACGAAGACTTTCCATGGGATCTTCCTTGATTTCTTCCGGCTCAAGATCCGGTTCATCTTCCAGGCAATCCAGCTCCTGCTCATCATCAACTGCAATGAGGCGTGATATCTTTCCGTCTGAAACAGGTAGATAGAGCCTGCACCTTGCCCTTGTAATGGCAACATAGATAAGCCTCATTACCTCGGCATCACTCTGCTCCTGGTAAGGTGAGGTGAAAGGCCCATCTGTTTCATCATCATCAACAGCCTGCTTTTGCTTCTTATCTAAGCAGTGATAGATGTAGCAGTCATGCTCATGGCTGTAGTAGATCTCTGGCCCCTCCCTCCTTTTTCTCTCGATCTGGTCCAGAAAAGGCAGAAAGACCACGGGAAACTCAAGCCCCTTGCTCCTGTGATATGTCATTATCTTTACGACATTTTCATCCGTCTCCAACCGAAGCTGATACTCATCCTCCTGCCCTGTTTCTCCCTGTATGTTCTGCTTAAGCCACAAGATGAGCTGCTCTGCTCCAGGCAGTTCCTTTTCAGCATCTGACAACAGTTCGGCAAGCTGCCTGAGATTTGTAAGCGACCTTTCACCACCCTTTATCCCGAGGAGCCTCTTTGGCAGATGGAACCGGTGAAAAAGTGCCATGAGCATGGGAAGCACACCCCGGTCCTGCCAGATCCGCTTTAGCTGGACGAAATGGTCAACAATCCTGTCCCAACTGCCTGGAGTCTTCTGGGCCAGGAAGATATCCTCTGCCTGATACCCGAGCATCACAGTGCCAAGAGCTGTTGCAACTGCCCGCTGATCTGCCGGGGCTGCTACTGCGTTGAGGACATAGAGGAGTTCTGTGGCCTCAGACGATCTGAAAATGCTGCTTCTTCCATAATATACTGCCGGGATGTCAAGCCTTGAAAGCTCATCCCGTACCTGGCCTGCCTCATAGAAGTTGTACACAAGCACTGCGATGTGGCCTGCCTCAATGGGTTCTGATCTGCCATTGTCTGACCTGATGAAGGCCTTTCCTGACTGGCCAAGGGCAAGAAGACGCGCAATTTCCCAGGCAGTGAACCTGGCACATTCCTCTTCATGACTGCTGTCTTCCCAAAGCTCCACACTAATTGCAGGGCATGTCTCTTCACCTGTCAACTCCACCCACTCATGCCCGTCCGGTTTTGGATTTACCTGTGTGTATTCTATGCCGTCCAGGACAAAGACCTCTGGATCTGCCCCAAAAACAGTGTTGGTGGCAGCTATAAGCTCCCTGTTCGAGCGCCAGTTGGTATTGAGGCTGAAGTGCCTGCCTGCAGGTACTGCCTCCTTTGCCTTGAGATATGTGAAGATGTCTGCGCCCCTGAATCCATATATGGCCTGCTTGGGATCACCAATGAGGTAGAGTCTGTCACGTTCCGGATCTGGATATATGGCAGAAAATATCTCCCACTGGAGCCTGTCAGTGTCCTGGAACTCATCAATGAGTGCTGCGCTGAACCGGTTTTTTATGCGCTGAGCCAGGATTTCTGCCCCAGGCTCCTCCACCAGGGCCTGGTGCAGCTCCTTGATCATGTCATCATAGGAGATTACAGCCAGAAGGGCCTTCTGCTTCTTGACCTCTTCAAGAACAAAATCCCTGGAATCTGAAAGGAGAGCAGATAGAAACTCCTGGTCTGCTGTCTCAAACTCCTTCAAAAAATGGATAATCTCCTGGTAAAAAGGGCTCTTAGCCACATCGTCCGGCAGGGTATGTTTGTGGCTGTATCTTTCTTCCCACAAACTGGAAAGTTCATTCCCAATGGTCTCTTTTGCCTTCTTGGAAACATGTTTCAGATCTCCTGCCCTGGATCTTGTCACAACATTCCACCCCTTAAACAGAAACCGGCCGGAGCAGAACTGCTCAAAAAGCAAGGAGGAAATGTAGAGCCCATCATCTTCATAAGTGTCTTCAGGATCATATTCCAGGAGCTTTTCAAACCGCTTTTCAAGCAGCTCGGTGCACTCCTTATTCATCCGTTTCAAGACAAAATCCTTGGGCATCACCCTGGAAATCCAGGGAAACTCTGAAATTGGCTCAACAAACTCCTCTATGCAGCGGTCAAGCTCTTCCTGAAGGAATTTTTTATATGCTGCTCCATGCTCATGGTAAAGCGCCTTTAATTGGGCCAAGGCCTTTGCCCTTTTGTCCAGGATTTCAAGGCCCTGTTTCAGTGTAAGCTCAGGGAGAATCTTTGGCCTTGGCATGGAAAGCAGGGATTTCATCCTGTGATAAAGGACCCCAGAAAGGGATACGCTTGCTTTATCAATGCCCAACACCTTCTCTACAGCCCTTAGTCTCTTCTCATCCAAATGATAGAGTACGGTTCTGCAAAACTGCCTGCACCCCTCCCTTTGAAGCTCTGCCTCTGATGGGATCAGATCCTTTTTGAGCGGCGCCCCGGCCTCAAAGGCAAACTCATTGAGCATCCGCTGGCAAAACCCGTGAATGGTAAAGACTGCAGCCTCGTCCAGCCTTAAAAGTGCCTCATGGATACGCTGGACCATGACCTCTTTATCAATTCCCTGTTTGAAGAGCCTTGCCTCAAGGTCCGGTATGAACTTGTCATTTTCCGGCTCTTGGCCTCTCTTCAGATATGCCAGTGCTGCCTCAAGGCGCTGCCTTATCTTCATGACAAGCTCTTCAGTAGCAGCCCTCGTAAAGGTTACAACCAGGATCTGGCCTGGAAGAAGCCCCTGCTCCATTATCAGCCTGAGATAAAGGCTTGTTATGCCGTAGGTCTTGCCAGTGCCGGCACTTGCCTCAACAAGGGCATATCCATCGAGCTCCATGGCTGCAGGATCAAAGGCGTTCACTTCATGCTCCTTTTCTGTAATAAGCGAAAAATCCATTGAAAAATTGAAGAGCGCTCTTTCTGAAGGAGTGGGACCAGAGCAGGGGCTCCAATCCCCCTCTCCGTTTGGTCCTGAAGGCGTACTCATCCCAGCGGGCTCCATAGGAATTAAACCTGGAACCGTTGATCAATTTTTCGATTACAGGCTCCAGGTGTTCTTCAGCAACTTCCTGAGGCACTTCATCTTCCATAAGTGTCTGAATAAGCTGACTCTTTTGTTCATTTTTTTTATTTTTTAAAAACTCCTTTGCAAAGGGATAGGAATACCTTGGAATCAGGGGCAAGGGTGCCTCAAGGCCCTGCAAGTAAAGCCTTGCCAAAACAGTGGCCATCTCCTGGGCATCTTCAGGATCAAGGGCCTTGAGCTCAAGGTTGGTGCCTCCCATTACAGCTATGACAATATCGCCTTTCCACTCTTCAGGTCTTGCACAGGAGAGCAGGATATCAATGGCCCACATCCTGGCACGAAAGGTGTTATATATCTGCCCATGTTCAGTATATTCAAGCAATGTGCCTGAACCATTCACCTTTCCGGCCATCCCGCTGACTTCAATGGTCAGGTTTTCAGATAGCTGAATGGTGCTGCCCTCTATGAGTAAAGGGGTTTCAGGCACACCGAACACCTTGATCTTCTTGTTTATGAAATTATCAAGTTTGGGCTTGAAATCAGAAAGAAATCTCTGCCACTTTACCTTGCCAAGGAAAAGAGGGGGCATCTCGCCCCGGGCCTTCATGAGCATTGGAAGGGGCCTGAAGATCTCTTCCAGGTCTTCTGGAGGGCCTGTCTTTGCCAGGTCAAGAAGCCGGTTCATAACCAGAATCCTGGCACTGTTGCCAAGGGCATCCGGCTCATCGGCCTCGATTGCGTCATCCACAATGGCTGCATCTATTCCAAGCCTTTTCATGAGAAAATGTCTGCACGGAGATGCAAAGAACCAACCCAAGTCCTTTGGAGATACAGTGAGCAGGCCCTCCCTTTCCTCCTGGTCCAGGGGGATGGGTTCTCTGCAAAAGGGCGGAACCTCCTGCCGTTTAAGGAAATTTCCCTCTTCATCCACAGGGCACCAGACAGGGCAGTAAACCCGGTATCTGCCATCCATGCGCC
>JALSKY010000004.1 GCA_026988585.1 Deltaproteobacteria bacterium | reverse complement strand
CCAACAGCTATGAAGATGGCTTTACCTGTGTTGCATGTCATCCCGGTTTCGAGACCAGGGATGCAATTGCAGATGCTGACAGGTGCAAGAGGCTTGCAGAGGCAATTCCCCTTGTTGATGGCAAGAGGGACGTGAAAAAGGTATTTCATGCCCAGTGTCTCGATTGTCACAAGGCAATGAAAAAGGATGGTAAGACCACAGGGCCTGTATCCTGCAAGGGTTGTCACTCAAAGAAATAGATAAAAATTTGAAAAAGGAGGATGAAGATATGAAGTTATGCAGTGGAATTCTTGCAACACTGTTTATGACATTGTTCTTGGTCATGGCTGGAAGCGGTTCAGCCCTTGCTGCCAGTAAGGGTAAGGTCAAGGAGATCTTTGAGCCAGGAACTCCTGTCTGCAAGGTAGCAGATGGATATGTCCAGGATTGTACAGAAGATGATAAGCTCTCCGGGACCCTGGTCGTGGTGGTTGGCCGCCTTCCCAACAATATGCCTGAGAATTCCGTGGTGCTGATAAGAGGGGCTGAAGCAGGCAAGGGGAGCGCTACCGTGGTGGCGTGTGGAGACAAAGATGCTCTTATGGATATCATAGATGATGCAGCAGAAGAGGAGGTCAAGGACAGAGAGCTGATCCTCTGGTTGGAGAAGGATGGAAACAGGGCTGTCCTGCTCCTGTTAGACAAGGATATGAAGTTCTCGCCTGATGAAAAGGTAAAACTCAAGGCCAAGAGGCGTGCTCCTGTGGTTGAGGGTTGTTGATGCCATCCCTCCTTTGAAGAGGCCATGCCTATGGGCATGGCCTCACTTTGTCACCTCTCGTTATTTGTTTCGTTTTTCTGGTTTTTTGCTTCCATCGCCATGTTTTTTGTTTTATTCTTTAGAAAGAGGTCATTTTCTCAACATGATTGCTGTTTTTTCATGCATAATCTCTTTTTTTTAACTGTTAGAGGTCCGTTTTTATATGGCACAGATCCAGTTTTTTCTTCTTGGAAAGGCTCGGGTTGTCTGGAAGACCATACGTCCTGATGTGACTATCTCCCAGGGCACCCTGCGCCTTCTTGCCTATCTGCTCACCAACGGACCACGAAGCCATTCCAGAAACAGGGTGGCTGGCATCCTTTGGCCGGATATGGATGAGGATCGTGCCCACAGGTGTCTCAGCACGGCATTGTGGCGTCTGCGAAGTTTTCTTGAACCAGTGCCTATTCCAAAAGGTTTGTTTCTCATCACATCTCCCAGGGATCGTGTAGGGTTCAACTGGAACAGTAATTTATGGGTGGACCTCCTGGAATTTGAACAGATCGTGGGCAGATATCGTAAGATTTCTCCTGCAGCCATCTCTGAGCGGGATGAATCTGTCCTCAAGCATGCCCTGTCTCTATACAAAGGTGAATTCCTGGAAGGGCTTTATGATCAATGGATCCTTGATAGAAGGGAAGAGCTGCACGAACTCTTTCTGGATGGGATGAAGAAACTGATGCAGTATTACCAGTTCCAGGGACAGGATGACCTTGCCATTCTCACAGGCAGGAAAATTTTGGCAACAGATCCATTTCAGGAGGATGTCCACAGGGTCCTTGCCGCTCTCTATTTGAGAACCGGCCGAAGAAATCGGGCGGTGCAGCAGCTTGAGACCTGCCATTCCCTGATATCCGGAGAGCTTGGGGTAGGCCTCCATGCAGAGACGCGAAAACTGCAGGCACTGCTGAGTATGGATAGTCCAACTGTTTCGCCTGAGAGGGTTACTGATGATCTGCAGAGGGTTATGGATGAGCTTTCAAGGATATCCTCCGAGTTGAGTTCTCTGCTGACACGGTTTCGCCAGATTGTCAAGGTCATAGATATGGGCAGTGTGCCTGGGAGAGGTCAGGAGGCCATCGAGGGAGGTGTCAAAGGGATAGACAGCCCCTCTTTTGCTCAGACCCTGGACAAAGAGCCTGAAAAACATACTGTTTTGCTGCCATCAAGGAAAAAGGATGGAAACGGTGGGTGATCTATCTGTTTTCTCCCCTGTTAATTCAGGGGAAGCAGTTCCTCCTTTAACATACAACAAGCTATCCTGTTTTTTGGCATCCCCTTTTCGTCATAGTCGATGTTCCCCGGATGGAATAACCTGTTCATTACGCAGCCTTCAGGGATCTGGAGCTGAAACAGTTGTGATTCATTCAATGGAGGCCTGGCCTTCAGGCGGCCGTCACATATCTCGTAGGCATGTAACGGGTAGTCTTCACAGAGCGGACAGGTATAGACCCGGCCATTTGGAAAGAGAAAGAAGTTTTCTGCCGCAACCCCTGCACAGATAAACTCTTCATCAGGCTCCAGGAACACCTTTGGCCAGGTCACGTGAAGGCCGATTCTTGCTGCCTGTACTGCAACCTCTGGCACTATATCCTGCCACTGGGACCGGCTCAGTTGCAGGCGGTCTCCTGAAGCGGATGCAGATTTCCCTCGCAGTCCTATGACCTGGATGAAGAACCGGGTTACCCCAAGAGATCTCAGCAGTTCCGGCATGTTGGACAGGTCATGGATGTTTTTTGCGCTGCAGGTAAAGATGGCACTGACTGAAAATCCCTTTTCAACTGCCTTTCTGATGCCGCTGGTACAGATATCAAAGCTGCCCTTCCCTCGTATGGGATCATTGACTCTGCTGCAGGAGCCATCTATGGAGAAGCTGAAATAGTCCACCTGATCAGGAGATACACGGTCCAGAATATCATGAAACAGATAACCGTTGGTGTCCACGGTGATGGAGGCATAGCCCATCTCCCTGGCTGCCTTGATGCCGGCTGCCAGGGCCGGATTCATTGTGGGCTCCCCTCCAAGGAAGATCACATTGGTGTCTTCCACATCCCGGAGCATCCTTTTCTCATCTGTTTCCATTTTCCTGCGATCACGCATTGAAAATATCCTGAGCCAGCTCTCTATGGTTGCCTGGTCCAGGGTTGCTGTGCCATGCTGCTTCCTGTTTATATAGCAGTGAGTACAGCTCAGGTTGCAGGCAGTGAGTATGTGAAAAAAGAGATTCCTGGAGTTGGGTCTGAATTCGACTGTTCTCTTTTCCTGGATCATGGAGGGGTTGTCTGATCTGTTCTGCATGAACGCCTTGTTATCCTCCGGTTGGCCTATTCTTCCTGTGCAAGTGTATATCTTGCCAGCAATGTATCTTTCAGGTAGTGGTTGTCATGTCGGGAAAAAAACTCCCGGAACAGTTTGAGCCCCTGTCTCCTCAATATGCCACCTCTGATCCTATCAGCAAATCCCCTGAAAAGATGGAACTCTCTTGAAGGAAAATGGATAGTTGTAGCAGAGATGGCCCCTTGCCCTGGCCCATATCTCATGGCTGCTGCTGAAAAAGGGGCGTTGAAATCGATGCCACAGGCCCCTCCCATTACATCTTCATAGGAGAATCTGATGGCACCGATGCCGTTTATTATCAGGGCGCCAAGGCACATGAGACAGGGCTCCAGGGTGCTGTAGCAGATCGCCTTTCCACGCCCGGGCGCTCCGCGAGAGAGCCAGTCCCGTATTGCCAGGATCTCCGCATGGTCCAGTTCATTTTCTTGTGTCCCCTTACTGTTATGTCTCCTGGCACTGCCTACTATCTTTCCTTGATGGACTATTATGGCACCTACCGGAAATTCTCCCTGATCCAGCGCCTCCTGTCCCATCTCAATGGCGATCTTCATCCAGTGATTGTCTTGATTTTGCTGGGAGATTCCCATGTTTTCTTTATATTTCATCACTATCCTGTTGAAGTCTCTTTATAAGCCATTTCTTTACCGCCTCTTCCAGCAGAAAGGCCAGGGTGGTCTCCTCCTCCATTGCCTGTTGTACCCTCTGGATATCCCTTTGCGGGATCCTTGAATAGAGTCTTTTACAGATGAAGTTTATGCAGATTACATGACGTGCCAGGAGTTTGCATCCCTGTGGCCCGAGAAACCTGCATCCTTCCGGGTCCCATCTTCTGGCAGGGATCTCCCGGTCCATCAGCAGATTCAGGAGCAGGATGAACAGGTCAAACCTGTTTTCTATCCCTTTTGCGCAGCAGCTTCCTCCATCCTCTGTGGCACACCTGCCGCACTCCCTGGAGATGCCGGTTTCATCCATTGCTTTCCATGTTGCCTGGATGGCACTTTTGTATCTGGCAAGGGCCTCTTTCATGGCAGTTGAGGCCAGGATCTCTCTTCCATATTTTCTGTAGAGCCGGTGTGCCCACTCTATCTTGATATCCACTGGGTGATCGGTGCCCAGTGGGAGTTGTTCATATCTCATTCTGCAATGCTCCTGTCTCAATTCCAGAGATTCTTATGGTGCTATCCATCCCTTTGCCAGGGGATTATGGATTGACGTAAGGCTCTTTCCTGTTTACTACTATTCGTCACCTGAGTATGGCGTCAAGTCTTATACGCCGCTCCACATTTCTTATCAAGGAGTCTGTCGTGTCCAAGAAGATGAAATATGCAGAGGCAGGAGTTGATATAGACAGGGCCAACAGGCTTGTAAAGGATATTGCTCCTCTTGTTGCCTCAACATTTACAAGGGGTGTTATTACCGATATTGGTGGTTTTGCCGGTATGTTTGCCCTGGACAAGGATGAGTATGAGGCCCCTGTTCTGGTTTCTGCAACGGACGGAGTGGGGACAAAGCTCATGGTGGCGTTCATGGCCAACCGTCACGATACAGTAGGTATTGATCTGGTTGCCATGAGTATAAACGATATAGTGGTTACTGGTGCAAAACCACTGTTTTTCCTTGATTATTTTGCTACAGGCAAACTGGATGAAGGGATTGCCAAGGCTGTCATATCCGGAGTGGCTGAGGGGTGCCGTCAGGCAGAGTGTGCCCTGATAGGCGGTGAGACTGCTGAGATGCCTGGGATGTATCCTGACAACGAGTATGACCTTGCAGGATTTGGAGTCGGGATAGTTGACAAGAACAAGGTTATAAACGGCTCTGAGATTGCGCTGGGCCACGATATAATCGGGATTGCATCCAGTGGACTCCATAGCAACGGCTACTCCCTGGTTCGAAAGCTCTTTTTCCAGGAGCTTGGTCTGAGTATCCATGATGAACCTGATGAGTTGCAGGGCAAGAGTGTGGCAGAGGTGCTGCTCTCTCCAACCCGGATCTATGCCAGGGCTGTCACAAACCTGGTCAGGAGATTCAAGATAGATGGTATTGTCCATATAACAGGAGGCGGTTTTCAGGATAATATTCCCAGGGTGTTGCCTGATACCGTCAAGGCCGTTATCCATCTGAAATCATGGTATGTCCACCCTGTCTTCAAATTTATCCAGAAGAAGGCAAAGATGGATTATCTCGAAATGCTACGCACC
>JALSKY010000003.1 GCA_026988585.1 Deltaproteobacteria bacterium | reverse complement strand
AGATCAGGCCTAATACGCCGTGAACTTGAACTGCTGCAACCCCAGAGCAGCTATTACTCACGGGCTCGACATGAGCTTACGAACCTGCTCGAGATCAAGGCAAATGGTGGATGGGCACCGCTATTTTCTAAAAAGACCCTTTATCCTGGCAGGAAGTCTCCATTGATATCGCAGATTGCTGAAAGGCTTTATGGTGAAGGTATTATAAATCATGAGGAGTTTCTCAGGCTTTTTCAGCATGTTAGCAACAACAGTTCGCCAGCGTCTCCCATGACCGAGGTAGCAGATCACTCAAAAAACATCTCATTCAAACCTCCTGTCCGGTACCAGGAACCCCTTGTATCCTATATCAAGAGATTTCAAGATAGGTATGGTCTCAAGCAGGACGGCATAATCGGTCCAAACACATGGTGGGCACTTGGACGATCTCCTCAAGACCTGATCGATAACCTTCGAGTCAATATGGAGAGGGCGAGATGGGTCCTACATGACCTGCCAGATGAGTTCATTCTGGTCAACATTGCAGGATTCAACCTACGCTATTTTAAAAAGGAGAAACTGAAACTCTATCATAGGGTTCAGGTGGGTACCAGAAAGTGGCAGACCCCTGTATTCAAGGCAGATCTGAAATATATAGTCTTCAATCCATACTGGAACGTGCCCCCTGCTATTTTGAAGAAGGAGGTTATCCCATCCATAATTGCAGATCCTGATTACCTGAAAAAAAACGCTATGGAAGTAGTAGATTTTCAAGGCAGGCCAGTTGATCCCTTAACCATAGACTGGGAACTTTACCTCCAGGAGAAGCCATTGCCATATATGATCAGACAGATTCCCGGTCCTCACAATTCCCTGGGAAGGGTTAAATTTCTCTTTCCAAATCCCCATCATGTATTCATACACGACACGCCAAGTAAAAGATACTTTGAAAGGGAGAGGCGGGCATTGAGTCATGGCTGCATCAGGCTTGAGAAACCAATGGATTTGGCCAAAATCCTCCTGTCTTCACTGAATTATATGGATCATGAATCAATTGAAAAGCTGATCAACACCGAGCAGAAAAACAGGGTCGTCCGGCTGAAGAGGACTATTCCTGTCCTTGTACTTTACTGGACAGCTGAGATTGAAGATGGTAACCGGTTAGTGTTTCTGAAAGATATCTACAAGAGAGATGGCCGAATCATCGCTGGACTTGATACCGTTCTGACTACAGATTCTACCACACTCAAGGCCATTCGGGACGAGTTGCTCATCACCCATCAAAAAGAACGGATTGCAGGAACTGACAGCGCCGGTCTGAATTAGAAAAACAGACGATAAAAAAGCCCCTGCCAGAAAATGTCAACAATGGAACAGGGGCCTTTAATTCAACCAGTTCTTCAGTTTTTAATGACCGGAGACTGCCTTTGCGGCATCATCTATTGCCTGATGAGCTGCGTCTGTTGCAGATTTAGCAGCATCTTCCTTGGCCTGGTCAGCTGTCTCCTTTGCGGTATCCTCTGCTGTTTTAGCAACATCCTTGGCAACATCCTCTACAGTTGCTGGGGCAGCCTCAGAGGCTTTTTCAGCCTCATCCTTTGCCTGCTCGCCCTGATCAGCAGCGGGTTTTACAGCCTCAACCGCGTCTTTAACAGCATCCTTAGTGGCTTCAGCAGCATCCTTGGTGGCCTCAACAGCAGTTGTAGCAGATTCCTTTGCCTTTTCCACAGCCTTGTCACTCTGCTGCTCGTTTCCACCACATCCAACTGCTGCTACAAGCAGCAGTCCCATCAAGAGAGCAATGATTCCTTTAGTTTTCATAGTTCCTTCCTCCTTTTTGTTGTTGACTCTTTCTTCCTTGTTTTAAGCCTTTGCTCAGCAATATTACAACATCTCTATACGAATTTTACGATAACAGTTATTAGGATTGCGATAAAGCTAATATATCTGAGTCATAAGTCAAGTATTGATGTATTTAACATTGTCATCAAGTCACATTACAACTTGCAACTGCAGGCATTTTCCTACAGAGGCACTATTAAATATAGATATAAGGGCAGACGTGATGCTGCTTTAAGGGTATAAACCGTTCTGCGTAACTGGCCAATTCTCCAACTTTCTTCCTGCAGTGGTGATATATAAACAGAACAGTTGCCATTATCTCCCTCTATGTGAGACAGCCTTTTGAACAGGAGTTCCAGATGTTCGCCTGGAAGATGTTGCCCTAACAGAAAATTGAAAGATATATGCAGGCTGTCTGTTCTGCTGCACAGTTCTAATCCGGTATAAAAGGCCTTTTCAACATCTTGAGAACTTACTGGTTTACCTATCCTTTCGAGGGTTTTCTGATGAAAGGACTCAAGTCCTAAGTTAATGAAAATCCTCTCAAATGGCAGACTATCCAGCTCCTTTAGTTTTGCTGTTCCCTCAGCAAGAAACGATGTGACGCTGCCAAACATGAAAAGATTTGATCCCCTAATTAGTGAGGCCTCTGGCCGAAAACTACTAAAGGCCTTTGAGGCGGCCTCTAAGATCCGAACAGTTCCGGCAGCCAGGGCATCGTTCTGTCCAAGAAAGACAGAATTGAAATTTGCAATATCTTTGCCAGCATAATTCCTAATTCCGTCTATCTGGACATTCAGATCATGATCGTCAACATATTCGATATCGGTGCCGGTCTTTACAGTACAAAAGGAACAGTTGTACAGACATCCTCTGGTAACCAACAGCGGCAGGAGATCATAATCTACATGGATCGTATCCGGCGGGAGAACTGGAACCGTACCTTTTATTATTTTTAAAAGGGATGTTGCATCCCGTTTCAGTTGATCTATTCCCATGAAGCCGTAACGATCTGCTGCCTGATCTACCAGATCTAATAGATATGACATCTCTCTTATCTGCTCATTTTGCTGATTTTCCGGCAAAAAAGGAGAGATGTTGCCATACAGTGGAACAGGGATGTAATATCTCCCAACCAGTTCGAAGATACCGTAATATTCGCTGCTGTCGTAGAGTAGCCAGTTGTTGCATAGGGTGCGACGTATGGCAGATTCAGGTCCTGGCCACAGGTTGCTCCTCAAGGGAACAATCCACCTTATCCTGCCCTGGAGATCAAAAAGTAACTGGTATCCGTTGATTTCAACACGATATAACGCACCATGAAAATTGATCACGCTGATAGGGTTATAGCTGTTGCTGAACTCTCTTATTGGTGGATCATTTTTCGATTTCATGAAGGAAAAACAGGACAGAAGTTTGAAAGAAATATGGGAACCTGCCATTAGGAGCAGATCCCCAAAAAAGTGGAGCCAGCAGCCGGATTTGAACCGGCGACCTGCTGATTACGAATCAGCTGCTCTACCATCTGAGCTATGCTGGCTGAGCTATGCTGGCCTTACAGGGCCAAGCTTAGCGCAATAACTATCCAACACGAAATTCCATCCTCATTAAGCGATAATAATAAGACAATACCTCCGGTTCTTCAACAAGGACGTCTAAAAGTCGAAACGTGAAAAAAGTTCATCACAACAGATAAGGCAAGCGCAGGATTGGGGGCTGATTCAACGATTTCGGATTGATTATCAGGAGTTGTCCATGTTAGTGTCATACTATCTGTTAGTTTTTCAAGAAATATACGCCGAATTACTATTTCACGATGCCATCGATTCTATCTTTAGAACAGGCCATTGAATCTGCCATTCAGTGGTGCATCTCGAACCAGCACTCTGACGGATACTGGCTTGGTCAAACCGATTCCAACTGCTGCATGGAGGCAGAATGGATTCTGTTCAACCACATTCTCGGTATAGACAACAGAGACATGAGAGATGGGGTAGTAAAGGCCATTCTGCATGAGCAAAGGGATGATGGCTCATGGGAGATCTACTACAATGCACCAAAAGGGGATATAAATACAACTGTTGAATGTTATGCGGCCTTAAGAGTCGCCGGTCTGTCGCCAGACTCCCAACCACTGAAGCGTGCCCGACAATGGATCCATGCCAATGGCGGGATGAAACAGATAAGGGTGTTTACACGGTACTGGCTGGCCATGATCGGTGTATGGCCATGGGAACACACCCCTAATATGCCCCCGGAGATAATACTTTTGCCATATTGGGCACCCTTCAGCATCTATAGGTTTGCCTCGTGGGCCAGATCCACCATTATTCCCCTCTCTCTGCTCTGTGCTTCAAGAGTGGTTCGCCCCATTCCTTCCGGCTCCCGGCTTGATGAGCTCTTTATAGAAGGAAGAGAGAACTTTGATTTCGCCCTTCCCTGCTCAGGAAGTAACTCCCCTATAGAGAAAATCTTCTACAAGATTGATCGGTTGTTTCACCGCTATCAACAGAGATTACCATCCAATCCCTTGCGCAGGAAGGGTATAGAGGCCTGTGTCAGATGGATAGAGGAACATCAGGACTGGGATGGAAGCTGGGGAGGAATTCAGCCGCCAACCATTTACTCCATTCTTGCGTTGAAAGAGATGGGATATGCCCTGGATCATCCTGCCATAAAAAAAGGTATTGAGGCATTTCAAAACCATTGGAGCCGCAGAAAGCAAGACAGGATCTATATAAATATAACAGAATCCATTGTATGGGACACCATGTTGACACTGATAGCTTTATTGGATTGCGGCGTCAACCCGGTAAATTCACCATCTTTTCAAAACGGGCTTCAATGGTTTCTTTCAAAGGCGATCCATGAGCCTGGCGACTGGAGTATATATCTCAAGGGTGTAAAACCCTGTGCCTGGGCCTTTGAGCGGGCTAACAGATGGTATCCGGACCTGGATGATACTGCTGTGGCGCTGATGCTGCTGGGCAAATTGAAAGATGCTTTTGCTGATGATCAGTTACCCCTGGCAGAAAGGGCAATGCAGGAGGGGGAAAATGCACTCCTGTGGGTAAAGGCGATGCAGTCACAAAACGGTGGTTGGGGTGCCTTTGACAGGAACAACTGCAATAAACACGTTGCCATGATACCATTCAGTGATTTCGGTGAGATAATAGATCCACCTACAGCAGATGTAACAGCTCATTGCCTGGAGGGATTGGCACTAATGGGATCACGTCCTGGAGATTCCACCATTGACAGGGCTATATCCTTCTTGAAGCAGGAACAGGAGGCAGATGGTTCCTGGTTTGGCAGATGGGGCGTCAACTATATATATGGAACCAGTGCTGTTCTCACTGCTGCTGCATCCCTTGGCCTTTCCATGGGTGAAGCATGGATACAGCGAGGTGCTAAATGGCTCGTGCAGCATCAGCGTGATGACGGTGGATGGGGTGAGAGCTGTGCCTCTTATGTGGATCAATCCTTGAGGGGCAGAAACCAGGCAAGTGTTCCGTCACAAACGGCCTGGGCACTGATGGGCCTTTT
>JALSKY010000002.1 GCA_026988585.1 Deltaproteobacteria bacterium | reverse complement strand
TTTACCTACACACATCTTGAGGCCATTGAACTCCGGCGGATTATGGCTGCCGGTTACCTGGATCCCGCCATCACTTTTCAGGGAAAAGATGGAAAAATAGAGGACCGGTGTGGGACAGAGGCCAATATTTACAACATCTATCCCGGCCATGGAAATCCCATCCATCAAACTGTTCTGAAGCCTCTCTGAATGAAGGCGGCCATCACGACCGCAGGTAACAGTGGTCCCCCCTGCCCTTTTCACCATGCTTCCGTAGGCCTGACCGATCTGCCGAACAGCGTCCTCTGTAAGATCCTGATCAACGACGCCCCTTATATCATATTCTCTGAAAAGCTCAGATGACAATTCCATGATCATACCGCCTCCATCACAGGTTTGAATATGAGAGATCTTATGAGGTTAACCCTTTTTTGATATCCTTTCAGCAACCATCTTGGACTGAGCCACGCAGTCGTTCAGGGCCACACCGCCGATCCAGTTACAACGTGCATAGAGCCTGCCCATAGAGGCAAACTCCTGTTCAATATCATGAAGGAGCCTGTGGTGCCCCACATGGTATTGGGGAATGGCAGCATTCCACCTGAAGATATGGAGGTATTCCGGTTCCCCCTTCAATCCCATAAGATCCCGCAACTCCTGGACAACCATTGCCTCCAGCTCACTGTTGGACCTTTTGGCTATGTGCCTGTTCCTCATACCACCCAGGAGACAACGCAACAGGTGATGTCCTTCAGGGGCCCTGTGTTGAAATACCATTGAGTCCCACAGACACCCAAGGATATTTCTCTTCTCGGAACCTGGGCAGAGAAAACCGAATCCGTTCAGATCAGCAGGCATCTGCTCCTGTTTGACACCAAGGGCCACCACAGCAATGGGAGGATATTCAATGGCGGAGAGTGCCCTTGAGGCCTTTTCACTGATCCCTTTCAGCAGAGATGCTGCAACATAGGAGGGACAGGAAAAAACCAGGTTTTCCGCCTCTATCACCTCACCGCCCGCGATCTCCACCTGCCAGTTCTCCCCGCTCTTTTCTATGCCAACAGCAGGAGCACCTGTCCTGATATGGTTGGACAACCCGGCCTGCAGGGCTGCCACCAGATCCTCCATTCCACCTGGAAAGGATGTCAATACACCTCCAGGGCCTGCCTTGGCACCGCCTCCCTTGCCCTTTTTCCTGGCCTCCATCATCAACGAGATGGATGCCTTGATCAGGCTCCCATAGGTCTGTTCCAGCTCCCATACCCTTGGAAAGGCATTCCTTACCGAAAGGCGCTCTGGATCACCGGCAAAAATGCCGCTGGCCATGGGATCTATCATATACCTGTACGCCTCTTCACCAAGACGCCTCCTGGCAAAGGAGGATAGAGATTCATCCTCATCCTCACACTTGGGGATAAAGGCCTCCATGAACAGCCTCAGCTTGCCTGATGGAGAGAGGATTTCCGACTTGAGGAATGCCCCTGCAGACTCCGGCAGTTGAGCAAGCTTGCCATCCTTTACGATAAAACGTCTCCTGGAGGCATCCTCACTGGGCAGTGTGGCAACAGCAAGATCCCTGGCGAGATCCAGGGTGGCTGGCTTGTTATCCAGCACCCCGTTTATACCCCGCTCTACCAGATAACCATGCTCACTGACAGACCATGCCTTGCCGCCTACACGCTCTTTGGCTTCAAGTATCACAAGCTCCCAGTCCGGCCTCTTCTTCTTCAGATACCAGCCCACAGACAGACCGGAAAGTCCGCCTCCTATGATTATAGTCTTGGACATATTTCTATCATCTCCTTATTCATTTTATTTAATAAACTCTCACAATTCTTATTAGCTAATCAAATTCTTGCAGGGCATCCTTCACCAGCTGGGAAAGGGCATAAATAAATTTTTCATCATGGTTCAGGGATGGAGTCCTGACCAGGCGAACTCCCCTCTTTTTCATGATCTCTCCATATTGGATATCGATCTCATAAAGGGTTTCCACATGGTCAGACACAAAACTTATGGGCATGATCAGGATCTCCCGCCTGCCCTGGTCAGCCAAACTGTTAAGCATCTCCTCTGTAGTAGGCTCCAACCATTCCACAGGGCCGCTCCTGCTCTGAAAACAGAGCTCTCCCTTGATGCCGGTACGGGCCTCCAGAGCAGCAATGGTAGCCTTAACGTGATCAAGATATGGATCACCCTGCTCTATCATCTCCACAGGCAGATTATGGGCGCTGTAAACCAGGACAAAATCCTTCTCGCGCATATTTTTCAACCCTATGCGAAGGGAGTTCTCCAGGGCAGCGATATAATCGGGATGATCAGAATACTGCTTCACTGTTACATGGTTGAGTCCAAGAGAAGATGCCGCCTTTTCAAAATCCCGGAGCGATGAACCGGTGGTGGCACGGGAATAGTGTGGATAGAGGGTCAACCCAACAACCCGCTCCACCCCTTTGGATTTGAGCTCCTGCAATACATCCGGCGTCCTGGGGTGCCAGTATCTCATACCGGGAGAGCAGAGAAAACGTTCCCCCTTCACCTGCTCAGAGAGCATATCCTCCAGGGCACTGGCCTGGGCAGCCGTGATCTCGTTGATGGGAGAACGCCCTCCTATCTTTCTGTAACTCTCCGCACTCTTTGGAGCACGGCGTCTTGCAATGAACCAGGCGATCAATGGCTGAAGAAGGGCTGGCCCAAGGCGAATTATCTCCCTGTCTGAAAAGAGGTTGAACAGAAAGGGGCGCACCGCATCCAAACTGTCCGGACCACCCATATTGAGAAGCACCACACCTGTAGGAGTTCGGAAATGTTTTCTCATATCGGTCTTCTCTCCCTGTCTATGGCAAAGAGGGATGAATAAGGGAGATCATCTCTATGCAGAGAGCTGATGGGCCAGATCAACAGCCATCTTCACCTTTTCCACTGGAATCTCCGGCATGATACCATGTCCGAGATTGAAGATATGGGCCTTGGCCCCCCTGCCCTGCTGGAGTATCCGGGATATACGCTGGCGCAGCTCATCCTCAGGGAGAAACAGGGCTGCAGGGTCGAGATTGCCCTGAACCACTATGTCTGAACCAAGATGGCCTGTTGCATGGGCTATATCCGTACGCCAGTCCAGGGCCATGACATCTGCACCGGCAGACTTTACGAGATCAATGAGATGACCGCCATTGAATACGAAATAGATGAAAGGAATATTCTGCTGTTTCAGGGCCTGAACTATACGTTTGGCATATGGGAGTGCGAACGCCTCATAATCAGCGCGACCGAGAACCCCTGCCCATGTATCGAAGAGCTGCAGCGCCTGGGCCCCTGCCTCAGCCTGGGCTGTCAGATAGTCAATGGTGACACCGGTTATCAGGCTCATAAGATCATGAAACAGTTTCGGATCTTCAAAGGCCATCCGTTTAATATTCACAAAACTCTTGGTGGTCCCTCCCTCTATGAGATAGGACGCCAAGGTAAAAGGAGCGCCGGCAAAACCTATAAGGGGTACCCGGCCTTCCAGCTCCTTCCTGAGCATCCTGATGGCTTCCATTACAAAAGGGAGATCCTCGTAAGGATCTATGCCATGCAACTCCTGAAACTGCTGCCGGCTCCGGATTGGTGGGCTGAGAACAGGCCCCCTGCCCTCCTGAAAGGAGAGGCCTGCCCCCATGGCCTCCAGGGGAATCAGGATATCCGAAAACAGTATAGCGGCATCCACGCCCAGAATATCCACAGGCTGAATAGTGACTTCGGCAGCCAACTCAGGACGCTTGCACATGGTGAGAAAATCATGTTTTCCACGCACTGCCTGGTATTCAGGCATGTAACGCCCGGCCTGTCTCATGAACCATACAGGAACAGGAGTTGTCCTCTCCCCTGCACAAGCCCTCAGAAAACTGTCATTGAACTGGTCCAGCTGGCCGTTATCAGTTGTCATATCCGTTCCGCCTTCCCTAATCCTGGATCATCATGCTAAAAAATTCACTCCTAATACCTGCCTGGACGATAGCTGCAGAAAGGCTCTTCATCCAGATAATCTCCGGTTACTGCATAGGCCCTTGCCCTGCAACCACCGCAGATTCGAACATATTCACACGCACCACAGCGGCCCTTGTAGCTGGAAAAATCCCTGAGCTCCTGAAACAGCACTGAGTTGTCCCAGATATCCTGCATAGACTGTTCCCTCAGGTTGCCGGCTGCCTTGGGGAAATAACTGCACGGCAGTACATCTCCGTCAACATTTATGAGACAGATCAACTGACCAGCAAGGCACCCCTTGGACCCGCCAGTGGAAAACTTAAGGGTCCTGGCCTCCACCCTTTCACCCCTCTCCTTGGCCACCTGCAACCGGATCCGGTAATAATGCGGGGCACAGGTTGGACGGACCAGGATGTCGCTCTCCCGCTTTTCAAGTTCATAATGCCACTTTAGGATCTCTTCATAGTCTTCAGGTGAGATGAGCTCGTCCATCACATCCTCGCCACGGCCTGTAGGTACAATCATGAAGAGATACCACGCCGTTGCGCCAAGCTCTTTGGCCAGTCTGAACACGTTTGGAATATCCTGCTGGTTCCGCTTGGTAAAGGACGAATTTATGAGAAAATCTATTCCCTCCTCTCTGAAGAGCCTGGCGGCATTGATGATACCCTCAAAGGCCCCTGGCTGATTCCTGAAGTTGTCATGGATCGCCGCAGTTGACCCGTCAAGGCTCAAAGAGACCATGCGAATGCCCACATCCTTCATCTCTTTACAAACCTGCCTGGTGACCAGGGTCCCGTTGGTGGCAATGCAGACCCGAAAACCCTTGCCAGTGCCATATTCAGCAATCTCTGCCCAGTCACTCCGGAGAAGAGGCTCGCCGCCGGACAGGACAACCACTGGCTTGGCAAAGCCGGCGATATCATCCATTATCCGCCTGCCCTCACTGAGAGAGAAATCAGGATGCCCAGCCACCTCCATCTCGGAAGAGGAACGGCAGTGGATACAGTTTAGATTGCAACGCCTGGTAATCTCCCAGGCCAACCATTTAAGTTTAAATTCCATCTGAGATAGTCCTAAGCACTGTATGAAACAGAAACAGCCCTGCACAAAAACCGGCAGGATCATAAAGAACAATAGACACGTTCTGGTCAAAATAACATCTGAGACCATCTGTTGCCAAGATCTACCGGAAAAATGAAGGAATTATCGCTATGCGCTTGATGCAGCAACAGAAAAAACTTACTCTTAACAGAAAGGGGAAAAATGGATCCAAGTGCCATGCCTGTCTCTACCAGTCATGGATCTTTGAAAGAGGAGAAGAAAAATGAACAATCCAGTACTCGATGCCATATACACCAGGAGAAGTGTAAGGCAGTTTACCCAGGAACCGGTATCGGAAGATGATATAATCGAAATAATCAGGGCAGGCCACTGGGCCCCGTCCGGCCTGAACAATCAGCCGTG
>JALSKY010000001.1 GCA_026988585.1 Deltaproteobacteria bacterium | reverse complement strand
GGCGTACTCAACCACTTTTCTGTTCAGGACCGGCAAGACTCCAGGCATACCAAGACATACCGGACAGGTATGGGTATTGGGAGGAGCTCCCACCTTTGTAGAACAGGAACAGAATATCTTGCTCTCTGTCTGGAGCTGCACATGCACCTCAAGACCAATGACTGCCTCAAACTCCATGATCATCACTCCTGGAATGAATTTCCCTCTAATCTACAGGATAGCCTGAAAGCTAACACTTTTGACAACCAGCATCAACAAGACTAACCCTCCTGTAATGAAAGAGACAACTATATTGAACAGTTACCTCTTCCAATGATTCATAATTGTGATATAAATGGTTTTATACAAGAAAAACTGGCCAGGAACTGTTCTGGTGCGGCTTTTTCGCCCTGTTTTCATATATTGGAGATGGTTGGAAACAGATCGCATTTCTCCACAAGAGAGAGGTATCATAATGACAACTCTATTCAGGACGATGATGACAGCCGTGCTGATATCTGTATGGTCACTCATTATCTCTACCTCAACGGCATACTCTGCCCAGACTCCCCCTGATATCTCTGCACAGAAGGAGATAAAGCTGTTCGTTGTCCACTCCTACCATGCCTCAATGCCCTGGGTACAGGAGTATTACCAAGGGCTTACAGTTGGCTTCTCACAAAGCAGCATAGGCAGCGCCATTACCATAAAAAACTTCTATATGGATACCAAAAGAAGACCCGAGCTGGCAAAAGAGATGGGGGAAAAGGCATACAAGCGGTATCTGAGCTGGCAACCGGATCTGGTCATTGCCTGTGATGACAATGCTCAGAAATTTTTCGTGAAGCCCTTTCTGCTGAACAGGGTTGCGACACCTGTCATATTTTTGGGAATAAACGAGGAGCCGGAAACATATGGCTATCCTGGCTCCAATGTTACCGGCGTACTGGAACGGGGGCACACATTGCTGACCCTGGAACTCCTCAGGAGGCTTGCGCCCGTAAACCGGATAGCAGTACTGAACGATGACAGCCTCACTGGCCGAATAATGACCAGAAGAATAGAGAAGAGGCTGAAGAACAGCCGCTTTCACGTGATTGGATACTATAACACCGACTCCTTTTCCGAATGGAAAAGACTGGTACAGCAGTTTCAGGAGAGTGCTGATGCCATATATATCCGCACGTTTTATACACTGCGAGATGAAAAAGGCAGATATGTCCCCATATCCGAGGTAACAAAATGGCTGGTCACCAACAGCATGATTCCGGAGGCCACCCACAGTAAAGACAATGTCAAACTTGGTTTACTCTGTTCTGTAGCGCAAGATGGTTTCTTTTCCGGCCTGAAAGCCTCAAAAATGGCAATCAAGGCACTGAAGGGGACTCCAATCTCCGAGATTCCCATGGAGGAAACCAGACGAGGAGTCCGGGTCATCAACAGGAGCCGGGCACAATTCCTGAACATCCATATCCCCTCCTATCTACTGGAAGGGACCATCTTCTACGACTCTCCCTTCCTGAATACACTGCAACAGAAAACCAGGGAGGAAGACAAAACGCAGATGCAGATGCAAATGCAGCATCCGGCTGACAGGTAATGAGAAAAATTCAGGTATCATAAATATGAAACAGGGCGGGAGTGATTCTCTTAAAACCATTTTTACCACTATAGCCATAGTGTTGGTAGGCTCGTTTACACTCATTTTTATCCTGGCCTTGTTAAACAATTTCCAGACCAAGATGGCAATCCAGAAGATCACAACCATGGAAGAGAAGATACTCTTCCCTGTGCAGGAGGCGGTAGCAGATATTTCCAGTGCTATGATCGACCTGAAAGAGGAGATATCAAAAAAGGATATCTCACTCGTGCATCCTGAATACTTTACTTACCAGATACAGGGTGCCAGGGGACATCTGGAGAATGCTCTCAACGCCATGGATAAAATTGGCCAAGAGAATACAGACTTGAAAATCCCCATACAGGATACCAAAAAGATAGTCAGCCAGTTCAGTGACCTGGGCGCAGAGACGATATCCCTCCACAAGAAAAACTTAAAGGCACAACAGGGGCTGTCAAAGGATATACAGCAGATCAGCAGTAGGCTCCAGCAGATCCAAACAGATCTGTCTTTAAGACTCATGGCCACCAAGGCAGATGATCCTGAGAAAAAGTATCTATGTCAGGCAATCAATGACCTGACTGCTGCCAGGACCTGTATCATGGAATTTAGAGGGTGCATGGCCTCAAAAGCCGGTACAGAAAAGGACAAAACCTGCTCAGAACAACTGGATGGCGCCAGCTTTCTCATGCAAAACCTCAAGGTCACTCTGCCAGGAGCAGAATCGGAATTCACCGCAATTCAAAAGGATCTTCACAATGTATCCAGGGCATATTCAGAGGTGGTTGTCACACTCGGGCAGATAAAAAACAGGCTAAATTTGGCCCGCAACATGGAGGAAGAACTCTCTACCAATATGGAGCTTTGCAAATATGCCATAATTACCTTGAACCAGCGGATAAACAGAAGCGCCACAGAAACATTGAGAAACCTCACCTTTATTCTGTTTGCAGGCTTGCTCATCTGTTTTCTTTTCTGTTTTCTGTTCTTGAAATGGACGAGAGAGAAACTGATATCCCCCCTTGTCGATCTCAGCCAATCAGTAACTGGACTGGGAAAGGGTGAGGAATGGAGCTGCCCACCAGCTGTAGGGATACTGGAGATCGACTCCCTGACAAAAGAGCTGGAACAGATGTACAAGACGCTAAGGACCAGAGAAAAGGGGCTGCAGGATGCAGAAGAGCGGTGGAAGACCATCTTTCAAGCCATTGGCGGACCAGCCTTTGTCCTGGACACGGATCTTAGGATCCAGGAGGCAAACCACTCCTTTTTCAACTTGGCAGGAGCAAAGAAGATTGAAGAGATAAAGGGAAGATCTTGCAGGGAAGTACTGTCAGACAAGATAACCCAGTGCGATTGTCCGCTTATAGAGATCAATTTCCAAAACTTCAATGAACCTATAAAGTTTAATAAGGATATTCAGGACACCCCGTTTTATTTCACCGTATCCCCCATTCATGATGCACAGGGGACACTGCAGAGGATACTGGTTATAGGTACGGATCTCAGTGAAGTCAAGAGGTTGGAGCAGAAACTGCAGAGGGCCCAAAAGATGGAGGCCCTGGGGGCCATGGCCGGTGGTGTGGCCCATGATCTCAACAACATCCTGGCAGGCCTTGTTACCTATCCGGATCTTCTGCTGCAACAACTCCCGGAGGATAGCCCCTTCAGACGCCCGATAGAAATCATAAGAAGATCTGGAGAACGGGCATCTGAAGTGGTCCAGGACCTGCTCACCCTGGCCAGGGGAAACATAAAGGCCAAAGATCTTGTGGACCTCAACAGCATCATAGAGGAATACCTGGATTCTCCAGGTTTCAAGAATATAGAGGCAGAGGGAGGCCGATTCTCTGTAGAGCTTAACCTGGCTCAGGATCTGATGAAGGTGGAAGGTTCTTCAATTCATCTGATGAAGATGATAATGAACCTGGTAACCAATGCAGCAGAGGCCATCTCAGATAGAGGCATTGTCAGGATCTCCACGGAAAACGTATCTCTGAACCGGCCTGTAACCGGTTATGATGAGATAAAACCGGGAAATTATGTCAAACTCACCATAGAGGACAATGGGTCAGGCATTGCTCCAGAGGATCTGCCACATATCTTTGAGCCTTTCTACAGCAAGAAAACCATGGGCCGCAGCGGTTCCGGGCTGGGAATGGCCATAGTCTGGAGCACGGTAGAAGACCATGGAGGTTATATAGAGGTTCAGAGCGAACAGGGCAAAGGGACCAGATTCACCATCTATCTTCCTGCAAGTAGCAAACATCCTGAGACAGCAGTCCATAAGGAAAAAAAGCAGGAACCTCCCTCCTGGAAGGGGAAAAATGAATCCATACTGATTATTGATGACATGGAACAGCAGAGGAGCCTGGTTTCAGAGATATTAAGCACCCTGGGGTATGAAACAGCTACTGCTGATAGCGGCAAAGAGGCGGTGAAACTCTGCAGCCAACGCTGCTTTGACCTGATAATCCTGGACATGATCCTGGATGCCGACATGGACGGCCTGGATACATATCGCGAGATACTGAAGGTATGTCCTGGCCAGAAGGCCATAATCGTAAGTGGATACTCCGAATCCCAACGGGTAAAGGAAACAATGACACTTGGTGCAGCAAGATATCTAAGAAAACCCTATTCCATGAAGGTCCTGTCTGCAGCTATAAGAGATGTTCTTAAAGGCGAGGATTAAAAAAAATTAGACTGAGACAGAACAAAAAAAGATAAGGGCCGCATAAGAGACCGGCCCTTTTTTAAATTTCTGTTGCCGTTGCAACTCGACCTGTTTAACGGCCTCTTGATGCCCTCTTTGCTGCCTTCAAAGGGTTGATAGACTTTCCTGTGGCATCCTGTGGTATTTCCGGCTTGACATGGGTTGCAAAATTGCAGACTCCTCTCTGCCACTTCATCTCCGGATGGGGATAGACACTGCAAAACTTTCCAGCAGCGGTCTCCACTATTTTGGCGCATCCTTCACACTTTTCCACAATCTGAAAACAGGCACCCCCAACGAATGTACACCCATTTTTACCCATAAACCTGCAATCAAAACCTGGCTTGTTGGTATTGCATTCCATCTTCAATCACACTCCATGAAGTTATTTTATGATAAAGGCCATAGACTCTATGACAAGCCTCCAGACAGAGGCGTGATATATTAACTCGAATATTGCATTATAGCAAACACTAAATCAGCAATCGGCCTTTTCAGGATCAACAAAACTATGGGGCTCACTCTCTTTGCGACAGTACCTCTTCATAATAGTCCCTGCCAGCAAGATCATTTATCACAATTGCAGGGAAATCTCTTACCTGCAGTTCAAACATAGCCTCAGGCCCAAGCTCAGGAAAGGCCACTACTCTTGCATCCTCCACAGTTCCAGCAAGATATGCCCCTGCCCCCCCAACAGTAGCAAGATATATGGCGCCAGCCTCCTGAAGGGCGCTTCTCACTTCCGGGGACCTCCTGCCCTTCCCCATGAGGCCACGCACCCCACAGCTTAAAATCTCCCTGGTATAGGCATCCATTCGATAACTGGTAGTAGGACCTGCCGACCCTATCACCTTGCCAGGTGGCGCGGGGGTTGGTCCAACATAGTAGATGAGCTGATCTTTCAGATCCACAGGCAGTTCCTTGCCCTGTCGAACAAGTTCCGACAAGACACGATGGGTCTGATCCCGTCCAGTAAAGAGAGTTCCATTGAGAAGGACCCATTCTCCTGCCTTGAGCGAATTGACAACATCCCGCTTCAGCGGAAGTTCCAACCGCTTCGCATCCCTTGTCAGTTCTATCTCCCTTCCTGTAACAGGAAAAGATGGCTCCCCACTA